>NZ_DALZPU010000004.1:0-272618 GCF_032017465.1 Moraxella sp. CTOTU47616 | reverse complement strand
GTTCGCCCATGTGAGAGTAGGTCATCGTCAGCTCCCTATTCCAAATCACCCCCCCCCTTACATCAGTAAGGGGGGGGTTTTGGTCTTTGGAATTCTCAAGACGTTTGATATAGGGTATTGTCGGAAACCTAAAATGCTGAGACACAACCTTTATGCAAACCAAACAACAAAACAGAAGTGTCGTAAAATCCGGTATAAGCTTAAGATGGATGACATTACAAAGCTTGTCCGATGTACCTTTGAACGCTTGATAAAATAGAAAAAGTGTGGCAACTACCACACTTTTAAAAATAAATAAAATACAAGTTTTTTGGCGATTATTTTGATAAATCTATCGCATAATCTGCCAAGCCTTTATTTGAACCGTCGTCATTATTTACGACGCTAATATTGGTTAGTCCTGCTTTTTGGGCAAAGTCAATTTTGTTTGCACTCGATTTAAAGGTTACAGGACCCGCTGTTTTCACTTTGACAAACCGCCAGCTACGACTGCTACCATTATTGGTTAAAGATAAATTCTTAGCCGCTTTGATGTAGTTAATCAGCACATCACGATTGGCATCCGGTGATTCAACTACATTGGTACTATTAATGCTGTAGTACTCCTTTAGACCTGATGCACGATAGTTATTGGTTGCGATGATAAATGGTGCGTTTTCTTCAATCGGCTTGCCTTTGTAGGTTAAGTTTTGGATACGGCTACCGACAGGTTTAGTCACATCAATCTCATATTGCACATCGGGTGAGGTAAACATATCAAAGTTATACCCAGGAAAAGTGCTGATTAACGCTTGTGGCGTAGTAAGGCTTGGGTTTATTTGATTAAAGCGTTTGGCAGAATTCTCTAGCCATTTTTTGATATCACTGCCTTGTATTTTTACTGCAAACACGGTATTTGGATACAGGTATAAATCAGCCGCATTGTTAATAGCAATATTGCCTTGAGCGACATCCGTATAATCTGAACCCCCTGCAAATCCGCTTTTAAATGGGGCACTCACCGATAAGACAGGGACATCTTTATATTGTGGCAAATTGGCATTAATGTAATCGCTGATATAATTGGCTTGGGCTTGGTTGACCACTTGAATCGCTGACACATCACCCACATCAGCAAAGTAAGAAGTCATTGAGAAATCGGATGTACCGATTGGGGTTTTGACATAATTAATAGTGGCATTATGTTCTGCCTGAATTAACTGAGCCACTCGCGGGTTAGCTGCGACAAAAGTTTTATCAGCATTTTGGATAGTACGCACTTCCACTTTGGTATTGTTTTTATTGACGACCCATTTTTGACCATCAAAGGTTAAATTCAATTTGATGACGCCTAACCCTTTGCCCCAAAAACTTGGCATGACAGCAGGGACGTTGTTTAATAAGCCATTAACTTTATCAATACCTGCTTGGTCTAGGCGGGTGTCTTTGCTATTAGCATCAGGAAACACTTGATGTGTGTGTCCCATCAAAATCGCATCAATACCTGCCACTTGCGATAGATGCCAACTGGCGTTTTCCATCGTTGGGCTGTATGGTGAGGTATCAATACCCCCATGCGACAAGGCGACAATGACATCTGCACCTTCACTTTTCATTTGTGGCACGTATTTTTCTGCCATTTCTTTTGCACCGGCGGTGGTGACTTTGCCGTCTAGCCATTTTTTGTCCCATTGCATAATACCGGGTGTGGTAAAGCCAATGATACCAATTTTTAGCGGTACGGTAACCGTCTTACCATCTGGTGTGGTTGCCGTAAAGGTTTTGGTAATGATTTTATAAGGCTTAAACAGTGGCTGATTATTGCGAGCGCTAATGACATTGGATAAAACCAAGGGGAAGTTAGGTCCTTTACAAGCACTGGCACTTGCGGTTATGCCATCAACATTAAACTGACTGCCTGTAATTTGATTAAGATAGTTCAACCCATAGTTGAATTCATGGTTACCAATCGTACCTGCATCATACTTTAGGTCATTCATAACCTTATAAATGCCCAGTGTTTCGTCGCATTTGACAGGGTTCACCGTTGCTTGATAGTCACCTAAAGCACTACCTTGAATGGTATCACCGTTATCTAGCAAGATATTATTGGCAGATTCACTACGAGCGTTATTAATAAGCGTTGCGGTTCGCTCAAGCCCAAAACTTTTGTCTTCTGTCAACTTGTAATAATCATAACTCATGACATTATTATGCAAATCTGACGTTTCAAGAATAGTAAAGTTAAGGTTCGTATTGGTAGCGATTTGCTGTGGTTTAGGGTCATTACTATCATTATCATTGTTATTACAAGCAACAAGTGACATGCTTGCTACAATCATGGATGTGGTGAGGCAAATGCGCTTGATTTGCGTATTCTTATAATGATGGTTTTTATAATGATGGTTTTTATAATGATGGGTCTTATAGTTCATGATCGCTCACTAAATTAGGCTCAAATAAGAGCGTTGATAAATTTGTGAAATATCATAGAAAGGTTGCGTGACAAAATGATGAATAGCTAGGGGTTCATAAAATTCGCCGCCCGCCGCCTACCGTCAAGCGACCCCGCAAACAATCAATTGTTATGACCACGCACCCAAAGACGCATTTGATAGTCTGCCCAATTCTAGGATAACCCTTAGCTTGCTCGCCAATACACTTTTAGTACGCTATTATCGCGACTTAACTGTAATAACTCATCCAATAGCAAACGCAGCTTTTTCGTTGTTGTCGCTTCAAGACCACCCCAGATGTGGTCAATTTGGCGAGGATGTTGTTGTAAAAAATCTTGTAGGGTCGTAAAAATCTGCTTATGGGGCAGTTGGTTATCATTCGCCACAATTGGCAACACCGTTGCAGGATACTGGGCTAAAACGTCTTCTAAATAAGCCAAATCTAGCGGGCTTTGCAAAAAGGTAAGTACAATCGGCGGTATTGTCTGCTCGGTCATTGGCGACTGCTCTAACAGTCTGGCTACGGTCGGTAGTGAGGTTTCATCAGCGATTAATAGACTTTGTCCCTGTGGCTGATTAACACCGAGATGATCGATTTTTTCGGGGAATTCTCGCTCACTGGTAAAAACATCGCCTGTTTTTAACGATTTTACCCAGGTTTCGCCAAGACTGATTTCACCGTTTTTTTCTCCATGACAATAGATATCTATCCAAGCAAGGTTTTGCGTTTCACCATTTTCATTCACGGTTTTCCATGCCTTGCGAAGCGTATAATAGCGGTAGGGGCGGGGGTGTTTTTTTAGGTCGGTGTCGGGTAGTTTGACATCAAACAAAAACGCATAACCTGCCGGTAAATTGGATAAATCGCTATCTGTTTGCACTGTCAAACGATACATATGGTGACTAACCGCTTCCACGCTTTGCAGACAAAATTGACGCTGCTTAATGTCAATGGTTTTTTTACCTTGTTTGCGGTCACTGCGCTGCAATAAGGCGACATATTGGTCGTTGAATTTTTCAAGGGTTTGGGTCGGCTCACTAAATGCCAAAAGCTGATTGTCTAAGTGCGGCTCGCTTTGCGTAAATTGCAAATCCAACAGTAAGCCTTGTTGATAGATTTGGCGTAAGGTCGCATTTTTCAAGGTTTTTTGCTGAACCTTGGTTAAATTTAGCAAGCCTAACGCCATGTGCTTCATATCATCGCCGTGGTCTTCGTTGATGTGATCGATGATGTCGGCAATTTCGGGGTCATCAAATAAAGTCAGATTTTCTGGGTGCATAGCATGTAATTTTTGTTAAAGGGCGATAAGGAAAGAACTTGCAATCACAAGTCCTTTGTTTAAATTTATGAACCTGATTAAAACTTCGCGGTTAAGCTAACACTGGCTTGTCGCTCTGCGCCCATCCAGCAATTGTTGCGGTTATAACAACTACCCACGTAGGTTTTGTCAAACAAGTTACTGACAGTCAAGCCCACATCGAACATGGGGTTAATTTGATAACTGCCAGCCAAATCGACCAAGGTGACGCTTGGCAAAGTATCTGAGTTCTCTCTATCAATCTGCATCCCAGCGATGTGTCGCACACCCATTTCCACCGCGGTTTTGGCGTTGGGTTTCATACTTGCCCACAGTGTGGCGTTGTGCTTGGCAATTTGTTGCGGGGTATTGCCAACCAATTGGGGATTAAACTCATCCTTGGTGATTTCGGCATCGACATAACCATAGCCGACACCCACATTGAGCCAATCGTTGAAACGATGATCGGCAGAAATTTCAAAACCTTTTGATGTGGTTTCACCTGTTTGGGTTTGTTTGGTCCAGTCGATGGCAGTGACCTTGTCATTTTTGCGCGTGATATCGTAGGCAGACAGCGTAGCCTTGGTGGCTTTATCTGGCGAGCTGTATTTTATGCCGACTTCAACTTGGTTGGCGGTGGTGGGTTTAAAGGCTTCACCTGTAATATAGTTGATGCCCAATAATGGTTGAAATGACTGAGCGTAGCTGACATAGGGGGCAAACCCATTGTCAAGTTGATACAGGGCTGACAATCGCCCAGATGTTTGCTTGGCTTCGTTGACGGTGGTTTTTGCATCGCTACCTGTGGCAGTGGTTTTGGTGGTGCTTTTATAGTCATCATGGCGCAACCCTGCGACCACAGTAAGCTTGTTCCATTGCATTTCATCTTGTAGATAAACGCCGAATTGACTTTGCTCAATATCATCGGTTTGTTGATAGCCTGTCAAACTAAGGGCAGTTTTGCTAAATAAATCATAATCAGGATCGCTTAAATCGATGATGGGTATGCCATTGTACATGGCGTCTGCGTACTTAGCGGTGCTGTCAGTTTTTTGATAGTCCACGCCCAATAATAAATTATGCGAGGTATTATCGGTAATCAGATTATAAGCCAATTGGTTATCGGTTGCCCAGTTGGTCATCTTTTCATCGGTCGTGTAGGCGGTGCGTATCAGCTGGCTGTCTGAGCCCTCGCTAAAGCCTTGATGGTAGGTGTTTTTTTGTTGGGCATCGGCATCGGTATAACGCAAGGTATGTTTAAAGGTTAACAAATCATTGATTTTCCAGTTGATGGTCTCGCTTGGCATAAAGACTTTTTTACTAAAATCATTCCATTTATCGCCGGCGTAGGCATCCGCGTCTAACTTACCATAACTGGCTTTATAGACTGTGCCAACGCTTGGTAGTGGGGTAGAAGGGACTTGATGAGGGTCATCTTGATAATACAAATTGGCAAGCACCGAGATATTGTTGCTCGGTTTGTATTCGATAGATGGATTAATTAGTACCCGTTTTTCTTCGGTCGTTTGCATTTGTCCGTCTTTTTCACGGGCTAATGCCACCATGCGATAATTGGTGCTATCGTTAATAGGACCTGTGCTGTCAATGGCGATTTCTTTAAGATTATTGGTGCCTGCCCGTAGTCTGATTTCGTTTTCGGGGGTATTTTTTGGGGTTTTGGCGATTTGATTGACCATGCCGCCCGGCTCGTTATAGCCGTACAGTGACGAAGCAGGTCCCTTGAGTACTTCCACAGCTTCGGTAGCATAGGCATCGACTTGGGGCATTAAATTCCAAGTTCCATCATACGGCAGCCGTATTCCGTCATAAAAGTTAGAATAATTCTTAAAACCACGCAGGGTATATTCATCAAAAATGCCAACCGTCCCACGACTTTCGCTACTGACACCTGGCTCATAACGCAGCGCACTCGCGACACTGTCTGCTTGGCGTTGCCGCAATGTCTCTTGCTCGATACGAGAATAACTCATGGGGGTTTTTTCGGGGTCAAGGGCGGTCTTGGTAGCGGTAGTGCGGTAAGCATCACTACGAATGACCAAGGTATCTAATGTGGTTTCTGGTGCATCTTCGCTATTGGCTGCAACGTCTGCCATCACTTGACTGGTAAAAACATGGCTAATACCCACCGCTAAACTAGCCCGTATTGCTACTGATAAAAAAGATAAACGCATAAGTGACCCCGCCCTAATAAATAATTACAGAAATTTACAGTATGTTAAAATTAATGAAAATAATAACAATAATTATTCTCATTTGCAATTATATTTAATCCGCTTTCATTGGTTTTAGGGCAGATCATATAGATTCTTAATGCTCACCAATCACTGTAATGGCATCTAGACTGGCTTTTTCGCGTTGCAAACCGGTCAGCTCGCTGAGTTCGCCATTTTTCATCATCAACAATCTATCCGCCTTTTCAAAATAGCTGTCATCATGACTGATAATAAACAGCGTTTTGCCCATTTTTTGCAACATGGGAATAATAGTGTGATAAAACACACGGCGATAGGCAGGGTCTTGGTCGGCAGCCCATTCATCAAGCAGTAAAATAGACTTTTCTTCGGCGACAGCAAGCAGCATGGCAAGGCGTTTGCGCTGCCCCTGCGAAAGCTCAGTGGCGCTAAATTGGTTATCGGTGACGCTGACTTTTTCTTTGATGGCTAAGATATCAAGCCAATTATCGATTAACTCAGCATTGGGCGCATTTTGTGCGTTTCCCATCACGGTTTTAAACAGATAAAAATCGCTATAAATCGCTGAAAATAACTGGCGATAATGGGGGTAATGTTCTGAGGCGACAGGCTGATTATCGATAAAAATACCCGTGTTTTCCGCAAGTTTAGGCTGATATAACCCTGTGATGAGCTTGGCAAGTGTCGATTTTCCGCTACCATTGGCGCCAATTAAGAACACCACTTCGCCCCGTTTTAACGTAAAGTTGATATGTTTTAAGCCAAAATTTGTGCTATTGTCATAGTGATAATTTATATTTTTAAAAGTAATGACTTGCCAATTGGGGGTTAAAATTTGGGTATCAAAATCTGGGCTATAGTCGGCAAGCTGTAAGGATTGTATTTTTTCCAAGGCAACTTTAGCCGTTTGCACGGTGGGAAATGCCCCAATCGCCATCAGTAGAGGCGACTGGATAAATAATACGGTGAGGGCAAACGTAGTAGCGGTGGCGGTATCTACCCAATGATAAATATTGGCTAGGGCATAAATCACCCCAATTACGGCAAACATCATAATATTTGACCAGCTTACGGCTGACAGATGAAAAGTATCGGCTTTGACAATATGCTTGAAATAGTCGCTTGCGTGGCGTTGATAATCATTAGTAAATAGGCGTTTGGCACGTTCGCGATTTAAGGCAAGTTCTTTTCTTCCATCAATCACCGCTTGATAATCTTGATACAGTGCGTCATTGATCTCTCGTAATGTGGCTAAATGGGCATACACATGACCCACGAGTTTACTGCTGATAAAAATGGTCAGCGTAATACACCCCATGACCACAAGCAGCATTGGCAGAGATAAAAACCCCAAATAAACCGCGGTCGCTGTGCAGATAATCACCCCTTGCACCAGCTCAGGCAAGCGTACAAACGCCACGGTAATCGACTGCACATCGGTAGTTAAGCTGGCTAACAGCTTGGCACTACCGATTTTTTCGATTTGGGCGATTGCAGTGTCTAAGATACGTTTTATCAGTTGCGAACGTAATTCAAACACAAAGCGATGCCCTAACTTAGTCAAGGCAAGCTGTGACATAAACGTTGTCGCTAATAAACCCATAATCGCTACCAAAAATACCGCTAATATCTGCCAACTGCCTAAGAGGGGATTATCAGTGCCGACTGCTGCGATTAAAAAACGGTTAATAAAGGCGATAATAGCGACATTCACCAAGGCATTAAGCAGATTGAGCAAGATGACTTTGGTAAAGGCAATACGGTGCTGTTGCCAGATAAGGGTCATAAGGGGCATGGTAGTAGGGAACATGTATTTCCTGTTTAGCTTTTATTTTTTAGGCAGTCTCAAATAAAAATCGGACAAAGCAAGCTTTATCCGATGGCAAACGTTAACGATGGGTAAAATTAAAAATCAAAGGTCGCTGACAGCTTCAATGTGCGTGGCTCACCTAAGGTAAGATAGCCTGCACCGTTGTCACCTGCCGTATTTTCATAACCGCCCACCGATGACCAGTAGTCTTTATCGGTGACGTTAGCAATCACCCCTTTGAGCGTGACTGCTTTACCGGCAAGTTGGGTTTTATATCTTGCGCCCAAATCCACAGTGGTGTAGCCATCGACTGTTAGGGTGTTGGCATCATTGGCGTAACGTTTGCCGGTATGGATGACATCGCCTGTTAAGGTTAAGCCGTCTACTTGGGGTAAGTCATATTCCAGCCCTAGATTCAACAGGTGTTTTGCCGCACCGATAACTTGCTTACCTTCAGTGGCATCGCTACCGGTGTCTTTTTGTTGGGTATCAAGAAATGTCACGCCGCCTAGCACTCGCATATTGGCGGTGGGTTGTCCATATACATTGAGCTCAATGCCTTTATGTTGGTTTTTGCCGTGCGCTTCAAAGGTAGTATCAACGGTAGTATAACGCGGCTTGTTGGTTTGAAAAACGGTGAGACCTGCACCGATAACGCCACGGTCGTATTTCACGCCGATTTCGCTTTGTTTGGTGACGTACGGTGACATGGCTTGATCTGCATTGGTCAGCTCAGTTGCTACACCATCAATGGTGGTGGTGAATGGGGCAGTTTCGCCTTTGCTGAGGCTTTGCATATAGTTAGCAAAGACTGACCATTCATCGCTAGGGCGATATAATAGGGCAAACGCAGGCGTGGTTTTACTTTCTTTATATTTGCCATTGCTGGCTTGGGTGGTGGGGTCAAAACTTTCATCTTCAATGGTTTGGTGTCTTGCCCCTAAGGTCACTTGAAGTTTATCATCCATGAAGGCTAGGGTGTCTGCCAATGCCACACTGGTGAGCGTGGTTTCGCCTGTCTTGGTAGGATGGTCGATATCGCCACCTGCCAACGCCGCTGCTGACCAGCTGGGTTTGGCGTACGAGGTTGGGTGATATAAATTGGTCGTCAGCGTGTTTTGCCAATCAAATTGATAAGGTGCTTTTATCTGTGCTTTATAGATATTGCCAGACACTACCCAGTTATGGTTGATTTTGCCTGAGGTCAGTTTGCCACGGATACCGATTTCGCCTGTGTTAATGTCATCCTCACGGGCATTGTCAAAGCGGTAGGTGGTGCCATCGCCATTTAAATTGGTGACCGTCAAGTTAGCGAGCGAGTTCTCTTCTTCGCCATGACGAAAGCCATACGCGCCATACGCAGTCAAATTTGGGCTAAGGTCATATTCAGCCCGTAATGTGCCAAACACATCTTTTTCATTTGAATAACTCCACGGTTGCGACCAGTTGCTTTTGGCATCAGCGGCATTGGGTACACGGGTCAAACCTGACAAGGTGACATTGGTGCGTGTTTTTTGCAGTTCGTTATTTTGATAGCCCAAATCTGCCGATAACCGCATGTTATCTTGGCGATAATCTAAGCCCAAACCGACCAAACCCAATTTGGCTTTTTCATCATCGACTGCTGTACCGCCGTCTTGATAGGCGACATTGGCACGCACACCGTACGCTTGATTTGCGCCAAACCGTTGTCCCACGTCTAGGGCAATTTTACCATTTTCGGCATTTTCGCTGCTGATAGTGACTTTACGAATCGGCGTTTGAGTGGCACGCTTTGGCAGCAAATTGACTGTGCCCCCTTTATTACTACCTCCGGGTGCCATGCCATTTAGGAAGGTACTCGCGCCACGTTGTACTTCGACCCGCTCAAATAGCTCACTTGCGATAAATTGACGAGGCATAATGCCGTATAAGCCGTTCATCATGGTATCGTCAGAGTTGGTGACAAATCCGCGAATCAGATAAGCTTCTTGAAAATTACCAAAGCCACGAGCCACACGCACCGTTGAATCTTTTTTTAGGATATCCCCAACAGAATCCGCTTGTTTATTCAAAATAAAGTCATTGGTATAGGCCGTGGTCGAAAAAGGCGTTTCCATGGTCGATTTATTACCCAAAATACCGATACGGCTACCTGTGGCGACTTGCCCACCTTGATAGGCGGGCGGCAAACCAGTTTTTGATGCATCCGCACTTGCAGTCACCACGATTTCATCGAGTAGGGTTTCTGTGGCGGCATCCGTGGTATTTGCTTCTTCTGCCATCGCCGCGGTCGATAATAAGCCAATCGTACTTGCTGCCAAAGCCGAACGCACGGCTAAAGATAATAGGGATAAACGCATATTCAATCACTCAAAGGACAATAGATAAAACATTTTTGCGAATGATAACAATTATTATTTTTATTTACAATAAATAATGATAGCGCAACCAAAGAAGTTATCTGTTTAATTTTTCATACCTTTCATCAACCATAAAAAATATAAACCGCCTACGATGGAAGCGATTGTGCCCGCAGGTATTTCATAGGGAAAAATCGCATAACGTCCCACCCAATCAGCAATCAACATCAATCCTGCGCCCAGTAGCGCTGATAAGGCTAATTGGTGAGGTAACTGCACCGCCCCAAGTGTCTTGGCTAAATGCGGCGTCATTAATCCAATAAAACTTAGCGGTCCAACCGCCAATGTCGAAACAGTGCTTAACACTGCTACAAGACTAAAAATCAGTATTTCGCTACGTTTTACTGATACGCCCAAACTGCGAGCCATTGTTTCATCTAGGCTAATCACCCTAAGCGGCTTTAGTAGCAAAAAACTGAGCAAAAATAACACTGCACCAATGACCATCAATGCCCACGCTGTCACAGGATAAGCATGATACGTTGTACCCGATAGCCAATTGAGCATCGCTTGTAAGCGAGGGTCGCCTGACAGTTTGATTAAAGTTAAAATACCACCCATCAATGCAGAAATCGCCACACCCACGAGCAACAAATAGCTTGAGGATAGCCGACGCGCAAGCCATAAAACCAACAGTAACACCAAAGCCGCACCTAACAGTCCGCCCAATAACGGCAATCCCAATGCCCAAACAGAATCGGTTGCCAGTCCCAGTGTGCCTGATATCACTGGACTAAGCACGAACACCAATACCACCCCCAATGCTGCACCTGAACTGATGCCCATCACTTCAGGACTTGCCATCGGATTGCGCGTCAAGTTTTGTAATAGCACCCCTGCGGTAGCCAGCATCAGACCTGTTGCCATTGCCGATAAGGTACGCGGCAGGCGAAAATTCTCGATAAAACTTGCCTCGGCATGCCACCCAAAACTGCCCATTGCATCAGGGGAAATATGTAATACACTTACTGTCAAAAGCAGCAACAACCCTACCGAAACCGCCCAAAAACCGCCACCAAAATATCGGCGTTTGCCGGCCAACAGGCTAGGGCTTTGTTCGGCAATCATCGGCTGTTTACTTTGTCGAATGACCAACCAAATAATCAACCCGGCACCTAATATTCCTGTGACCGACCCCACAGGCAGCGTTATATTAAGTAACTGTTTAAACCAAGGTGACAGCAGCGTCACAATGTTATTGGTCAGCCACAACAACATCGCCCCAAAGGCAAATCCTGCCAGTAATCGTTGTCCAATCGGGCGAATCGCTACTACATTAACGACACTTGCCGCAGCCAAGCCCACAAAACTTAAAACGCCCACGCGGCTTACCACGCTTGCCGTGACTATCGCAACAAGGATTACTACCAACATACGCACGGCAGCCACAGGCACGCCCAAGGCTTTGGCTTGGCGTTCATCAAGGCTCATGATGGTTAAAGGTTTGACCAAAAACAACAAGATGACGGGCAGGACTAGGCTTATTAGCACAAAAAACTGGCTATTTTGCCAACTGGTTTGGGTTAAGTTACCGCTTTCCCATGCCATGACCCCCATAACCCTTTCTGAGAAAAAAATCATCAACAGTGAGGAAATAGCAGAAAACAAAATATTGACCACCAAACCACCCAAAATGAGCACCACAGGATTCATACGGCTGTTGGCAGCAATCGCAAACACCAAGCCCATACTCAGCAATGTCCCAACAAACGCCACCCAAAAGCTACCATATAATCCAAAACTGGGAAAAAACAGCGTCACAATTAATAAAGCCAATTGTGCCCCTGTTCCTACCGCAAGGGTACTATCTGAAGCAAGGGTATTTTTGACCAATTGTTGTAGCAAGACACTGACTACGCCCAGTAATCCGCCGGCAAATATCGCCACTAACATAGTCGGCAAAATTTGTAACTGCGCCACCATTTGCGCTAAGGTCAGCGACTGTGAACTGGCAAATAATAACCACAATGCATCATGCCAAGTGCTGTTAAGGACTAAAGCCGTGGTTATTAAAACCAGCGACAATAAGCCACTAAAAAGCCAACAGGCAGGGGCATTAAAGGGCTTGGTAATTCGCTGGTTATGTTGTAGCCTAGTTTTATTATCCATGCGCCTTGCCCCCTAACCAATGAGCCTGATTTAATCGCTCGCCAAATACCACCATAGAAGACACACCGCCATACAGCCAAATCGGCGGTAACACTGCCATACAGCGGCTATTGTTAGCCCTTGCGCCATAGCCTAGCCGCTGCCACAGCAAATTCTTGGCTAATTCTTGACGTAGCATAGGACTAAACGGCTCAACCACTACCAAACAGGTATCATCATCAAGTTTTGCCAAATCACTCAATACCAACGAATTAAATCCCCAAAGATTACCTTTACCCATCTGATCTTCAAGTGTAATCAAATTTAACCCCATCACCTCAAATGTCGGTCGAAACAGACTATTGTTGGTATAAATCCGCAAATTATTGCTATCGGCAAACTGCACCACCGCAATTTTTTTGATGTGAGGATGTGTTTGGCGAAATGTCGCACCAAGCTTGCCAAGCTGTTTTTTTGACTGGGTTAAAAATTGCTGGGCGCGCTGCGGCTGATGAATAATTTCACCCAGCTGAAGTGTCGGTTCAGCATAGTCCTGCCAAGTCGCTATCGCGTTTTTTGACATAAAACTCACCGACTTATGGGGTGTGTTGCCGTAAGCAGGTCTTAGATGAGCATAAAAATCATTATCAATAATCACAATATTGTTAGAAGATGAGGTGAGTTGGGCAAGCCGTTCAAAGTTTGGGGTGAATCGTTCCCCAATATCGATAATATCACTTGGCAGCGCGGGCGTCCCCACCCATTCACGGTAGCTTTTGGTATCGCCTGTGGCAATCGGTGGATAGCCTAGGGCGGTGAGTGTCGAAGCCACCGCCCAATCAGGGGTGATGACTTTGACGCTGTGAGCCTCTGCGGGGGGCGCTTCAAGCTTTAAATCCCGCTGAGGCTGGCACGCTGTCAAAAAAAACAAAACAATTAGCAAGCAAAAAGCTCTCATCACACCACCGCCACTTTATTACCGGTGACTGGGTGACTTAATAAATGCAAATTGATACCAAAAATCTGGTCAAGCACTTGCGGTTGCATGGTACTGGCGATATCACCAACATGACAAAGCTTGCCGTTTTTTAACGCAATAAACTCATCACAAAACTGTGCCGCAAGATTAATATCATGAATAATAATCACAATCGCCTTGTTTTTCTGCCGTGCCAAATCACGAATGAGACGCAGTATTTCAACTTGATAGACGATGTCGAGCGGGGCAAGTGGTTCATCAAGTAGCAAATAGGGCGTATCTTGGGCGATACACATGGCAAGCCATGCCCTGGCGCGCTCCCCTCCGGATAGCGTTGCCACTGATTGCTCGGCAAACGGCGTGACTTGGGTCAGCGCCATTGCTTCACGCACCTTAGTATGGTCTTGTGGCGTAGGCTTTTGTAGCCATTTTTGATAAGGGTATCGCCCTAACATCACCAGTTCGGCAACGGTAAATTGACTGGCATCAGGCAATTTTTGCGGTAAATAGGCGACTTGTTGGGCGAGGGTTTTTGGCGGTAAATCAAAGATTGATTTGTCAGCAAAATCCGGTAATAAAATCTGTCCGCTAGTGGGGGTGGTTTCCCCTGCCAAAGCTTTAATCAATGTCGATTTACCCGAACCGTTATGCCCAATTAAGGCATAGATTTTTCCCTTCTCAATGGTAACATTGATGTTGTTTAAGAGGGTTTTTTGTTGGCGCATGACGGTAAGCGATTGGGTGGTTAGCATGAGTTGACCCGGGTCAAAGTTTTAAAATAGCAAATCATAGCATTGATGATAATAATTATCATTAATTTTTATAAATAAGAATTAATATCATTTAAGATATTGATAACGATTCTCATTCACACTATAATACAGCGATTTCAAAAGTTTCCCTAAACATACAGCGCTATAACTATGTCTATCCAACGTCACGCTAACTTTAGTCCAGCCCATTTCTCAAACGATATTAGCAGCATAGTCGATAAAAAGTCGGGCACGTTGGCACTGATTGGTGTATTGAGCTTACATGGTATCGTAGCGATTAGCTTGGCAAATATGGCAACGCCTGATATCAAACCGCCCAAAGTCACGCCACCGTTAGAAATTAGCTTTATCGCGCCACCACCTGCGCCAACCAAGCCTGAAGAGATGACGGTAACAGCCGAGCAACAACCGATAAAACAACTACCTAAGCCCGTCGAAAAGCCAACAGAAAAGCCCATAGAAAAAATAGCAGAAAAACCAGAAGAAAAGCCGATAGAAAAACCCATCAGCAAGCCTGTTGAGAAAACAGTCGAAAAACCGATTGCTAAGAAACCTGTAGAACAACCGATTAAACCATTACCCGAACCGTCGAAACCAGCTGAAAAAACTATCGTCAAGCCGCCACAGGTTGACCAAAACATTGTCATGGCAAGGCAACTAGCCCTCGCCAATGAGCGAGCCGAACAAGCGCAAAAACAACAACTTGAACGCCAGCAAGCACTCGTCAGACAGCAAGAATTAGAAAGACAACAAGAATTGGAACGCCAACAAGCGCTTGCACGGCAAAAAGCGTTGGAAAACCAATTAATTGAACAACAAGAGCGTGAGCGCAAACAAGCAGAAATAGATCGTCAAAAAGCGCTAGCTGATGCCAAAGCCAGACAAGCCGATGAAGCTAGGGCGAAAGCCGAAAAGGCAAAACAACAACAAGCCGACAAGGATAAAGAAGCCCAGCAAGCGCAAAATAATTCACCTGTGAGCTTTTCGGCAGGGCAAGCAAGTTGGCGGCGGCAACCTAGCTTTAGCTGTCATAGTGAAGACCTGGAAAACGGCGCATTAACAGCGATTATTCGCTATACGGTGGACAAACAAGGCAATCCAACCAGCGTCACTTTAGCCAAATCGACCGGCAATGTCAGAGTCGATAGACAACTGTCTATGCAGGCTAAGAGCGGCAAATTTAACCCCTTTACCAAAAATGGCGTACCGGTGGTAGGTATTGTCAATCTACCGGTTCGCTGTCAATAAAGATGATTATTAAAAAAATCCGTACTTCATAAAACCTATCCCCGTACAAATTGCTTTAACCAATATCACTTGCCCATTGTAGATATAAAAAACCCTCTAAATAAGCTATTTAGAGGGTTGTTCTTAGAGATTTTTTTGCTAGCTGATGAATTAATTGTATTCAATCACAAAATCTTCAGTGGCTACGCGTACTTTTGCCATAGGCGCAATCCAATCACGTGCTGGATCTGAAACACCCACATACATGATTACGATACTTTTTAGCCCCAATTTCTCTAAACCTAATACCTCGTCAATCAGCTTAGGATCAAAGCCTTCGGCAGGGCAACTATCTACTTTAAGCTCTGCTGCTTGTGCCAACGCAAGTCCCAAGCCAATGTAAGCTTGGCGAGCGATATGTTCAAAGTTTTCGTCTGCACTTTTTTTGGCCACACTTGCTTTGAGCATGGAAGTATAACTATCAAAACGTCCTCTAGGTAAGCCACGCTCATCTGTGGTCATGTCATACACGGTATCAATTTTTTCGGCGCTATAATCCTGCCAACCTGCAAAAATAAGCACGTGAGAACATTCTTTCATGCAGTCAGGATTGAGCGCACCCGCCACTAGCTGCGCTTTGATGGCTTGGTTTTTGACCACGATAACTTTAAAGGGCTGCAATCCCGATGAGGTGGGCGCAAGTCGGGCGGCTTCGATGATTTTGTCGATATTTTCTTGGCTCACGCTTTGGTTTGGGTCAAAGGCTTTGACGGCATGGCGCCAATGTAAGTTTTCAATCAGTGACATGAAATACTCCTAATATAGTAGTGATAAAGTAATTTGATAGTGATAAAGATTATTGCCCGAGCCTTTAAACAAAGCTAAAGAAAGCTCGATTTTGCCAATTTTATCATTGGCTTTTAGATAGCTTGGGTGGCTTTCAACTTGCTCAACAAAACGGTGAATGTGTGGGAATTGGTCTTTTGGCAGATGAGCACGCCGGTTGCAATGGAAATTATGTTAAATTGATTATGCCACTACTTGGGTATGCAGACGTACGTCAACATTGCCGCGCACGGCATTAGAATACGGGCAGACTTTGTCCGTCGTCTCAACCAAGTCTTTCGCTTGTTCTTCGCTGACGCCGCTAAGTTCTATATACAAATCGATGTCAAGCGCATAACCGCCTTGGGTATTCATGCCAAGCCCAACTACTGCTGAGGTTTTTGAGCTCACGCCTTCTAGCTTCATACGCTGTGCCACATGAGTCAACGCATTGTCAAAACAAGCGGCATAACCCATGGCAAATAATTTTTCTGGGTTGACGCCTGTGCTATTTTGCTCAGGGGATTGTAAATCAAAGCCCAGTGAACCATCTTCTAGTGCAACGTGACCTGAGCGGCCGCCTGTTGAGGTAGCGGTTGGGGTTTTATAAAAAATTTTCATAAGAGTACCTTTTTTGAATTGTTAAATTGCGTGAATGAATGAAAAAATCGGCGATAGACGTTACAACATTCGCCACGGTATTTAGGTTTTAATATTTAAGTTTTAAAAAATTATATTTTACACAATATAATTTTCGGTGCCTAGATAAGGTAATAAAATTCTCACACGCTGCATACAAACTAATAACAAATGACTAAAAATGCTAAATCTAACGAT
The DNA here is from genome assembly GCF_032017465.1 of Moraxella sp. CTOTU47616. Lineage (NCBI taxonomy): Bacteria > Pseudomonadati > Pseudomonadota > Gammaproteobacteria > Moraxellales > Moraxellaceae > Moraxella > Moraxella sp. CTOTU47616. The sequence continues at coordinate 255,731 of NZ_DALZPU010000004.1, read as the reverse complement.
ACCCTAACAAGACGCATGATAATAGACAAGACGCAGGCAGATAGCGCTTAACGCTAAAAATTTGTTTAAGGATTTTTGGGTGATAGATTGTGGGTACACTCGCTTGTATGAGTCGGGCAGAGTTTTTTCGCCACTTGCTGTAGCAGATCTATCGCTTCGTCATCTAACTGCATGGCAGCTAACATAGCACTAGGAATGGACGCGGCTTGGATTTTTAGGGCATCCCCTTTGGCAGTGAGCGATATTTGTACTACCCGTTCGTCTTGTGTGGCACGCTCACGGTGCACAAAGCCTTTGGCTTCAAGTCTTTTAAGTAAAGGGGTAAGTGTGCCGGTATCAAGGTCTAAAAAATCGCCCAATGTGCCGACAGTTTGTGGACTTTTTTCCCATAGCACCAACATGACAAGGTATTGTGGATAGGTCAAATCCAAGGCTTTTAGCAGGGGACGATAGTGGTTAGTGATACTTTTTGACAGTGAATAAATGGGAAAACATAACTGGTTACTCAGTTTGAGGGCATCAAGGCTCATCGTATTTTTTGGGACTCTAGAGATGAAAGGGTCATTGACCACTATAGGAAAAAACACATCTTTGTGCAATCATTAACCACAATTGGCGGTCTGTGCGGTCAAGCAGTTGATAGCCGATGATAGTGCATAATGTGACAAAGATGGCGGGTAAATAACGGCATTTGTTTTTAAATTCATAATCTTGCATAATGGGTTTGGTATACTAAAAATCAAGGTGGGGATATGCTAATTGAGCCTTGGCACTGGCTGATTTTGGGGTTAGTGCTGATTATTCTTGAACTATTCTTGACCAGTTTTGTGAGTTTATCGATTGGTGTGGCAGCGATTGTGGTGGCCGTTTTGTCATGGTTATTACCGTTTAGCTGGTTTTTTTGGCTCATGGTATGGCTGATACTGTCGGTGATTTTTACTATCATTGGCTTTAAATTTATCAAGCCGTATATGCAAAATCGTACCACAGCAGGATTGGGTTCAGGGGTTATCATCGGGGAAACAGGCATGATTATTCAAAGTCCGCAAGCAGATAAATTGGGCAAGATTCGTTTTAGTGTGCCAATTTTTGGGGCGGATGAGTGGGTGTGTCGTAGCTACCAAAGCGCACCGCTAGAAGTTGGCGATAGAGCCATTGTGGTGGATGTTATTGGAAATGAGTTGCTTGTAGAATCCACCAAGCATCAATAAGCATTAATAAGCATCAATAAAGGAATTGTCATGGAAGCGTTGAGCGGTATTGGTATTTTTTTGGTCGCCTTTGTGCTATTTACCCTTTATAAAGGGGTAAAAATCGTACCACAAGGGTTTAAGTGGATTGTACAGCGTTTGGGTAAGTACCATCAGACCTTAGAGCCTGGGTTGAATTTTATCATTCCTTATGTCGATAACGTGGCATATAAAGTAACTACCAAAGATATCGTGCTAGATATTCCATCGCAAGAGGTAATCACCCGTGATAACGTCGTGATTATCGCCAATGCGGTGGCGTATATCAATATCGTGCATCCAGAGCGTGCCGTGTATGGTATTGAGGATTATGAGCAGGGCATTCGTAATTTGGTACAAACCTCACTGCGTTCTATCATTGGTGACATGGATTTTGACAGTGCGTTATCATCGCGTGACCAAATCAAAGCCGCGCTAAAAATGTCCATTTCTGATGATATTGCCGATTGGGGAATTACCCTAAAAACCGTGGAAATCCAAGATATTAGCCCATCACCTACCATGCAAATGGCGATGGAAGAACAGGCGGCTGCGGAGCGTCAACGCCGTGCTACAGTGACCAAAGCGGATGGGCAACGCCAAGCAGCGATTGCAGAAGCTGATGGACGTCTTGAGGCGTCACGGCGTGATGCCGAAGCGCAAGTGGTACTGGCACGAGGCAGTGAGCAATCAATTCGCTTGATTAGTGAAGCGGTGGGCGAGCGCGAGATTCCGCTGCTATATCTACTAGGTGAGCAGTACATCAAAGCCATGACTGATATGTCAAAATCACCGAATGCCAAAACCGTGGTACTGCCTGCTGATATCTTAAATACCGTGCGCGGTATGATGGGGGAAGTGGGCGATAAAATCCACCGTCCTTAACATTGGGCGTGACTCATCTGCTAATTAAAACGCTGACTGAAACCGCATCACCTTGCGGTTTTTTATTCGCCAAAATTGGGTAATCATGACATTTTAGGATATACAGTATGCGTGAAATGAAAAATTTACTATTGGTACTACATACCCCATCAGATAATACCCAGCGATTAGCAGAAGTTGCAAAATCCGCCACACAGCTAGCGGATATTGATAACGTCACCGTGATTGTTAAAACACCGTTACAAACCCAAGTGGAAGATGTGTTAAAAGCGGATGCCATTATCATTGGCACAACCGAAAATTTTGGTTATATGGCGGGGCTGACCAAGGATTTTTTTGAGCGAATTTATTACCCGGTGCTTGAGCAAAAACAAGGACTGCCTGTGGCGTGTTATATCCGTGCTGGGCTTGACGGTACAGGTAGCAAACGCGCGGTAGAGAGTATCGTCACAGGATTGCGTTGGCGCTGGATACAACCGCCTTTAGTATTAAAAGGTGAATGGTCAAGCGCATTTGATGAGCAAGTCGCTGAGCTTACCATGGCAGTCTGTGCAGGTTTATCATTGAATATTTTATAACGGCTTTAGCATGATTTCCGAGTAAATTACTCAAGTTTTTTTCCGCGTGATTATCAAGTTTGTTATAATATCAACAATTTCACATTGTATGACACGCTGTAAGGATAGTTATGACCCGTAAGCCTGAACTTTTATGCCCTGCTGGCACTTTTCGTAATATGCAATATGCGTTTGCCTATGGCGCAGATGCCGTCTATGCGGGACAAGCACGTTATAGCTTGCGGGTGCGCAATAATGATTTTGATGAGGAAAATCTTGCCAAAGGGATTGCCTACGCCCATTCACTCGGCAAGCATTTTTATGTCGTGGTCAATATCCAAGCGCATAATGCCAAGCTTAAAACTTTTATCGAAGACATCCGCCCTGTGATTGAGATGAAACCCGATGCGCTGATTATGTCAGATGCTGGGATGATTATGATGGTACGTGAAGCCTTTCCAGAGCAGGTGATTCACCTATCGGTGCAGGCGAACGCGGTGAACTGGGCAACGGTCAAGTTTTGGAAACAAATGGGCGTCAGCCGCGTGATTTTGAGTCGCGAGCTGTCACTCAAAGAAATCGAGCAAATCATCGCTGAAGTGCCCGATATGGAAATTGAGGTGTTTGTGCATGGGGCACTTTGTATGGCGTATTCGGGTCGTTGTTTGCTCTCTGGGTATATCAATAAACGCGATGCCAACCAAGGCACTTGTACCAATGCCTGTCGCTGGTCATACAACACCTATAAAGCAGAAGAAAACGAAACGGGCGATATCGTGCCTACGCAGCCTATCAGCCAAGCTATCAATAGCCCAGAGGTTTTTGTGCCTACTCAAGCCACGCAAGAAGATGCCATTCAAACTATCAATCTAAATGGTGATGTGGTGATGGGCGATGACTATGTACAGCAGCCATCAGATGAAGTGGTACTGATTGAAGAACAAGGTCGCCCAGGCGAATTGATGGCGATGTTTGAAGATGAACATGGCACTTATATTATGAATTCTAAGGACTTACGTGCTGTTGAGCTAGTGCCTGAGCTGACCCATATGGGCGTACACTCACTCAAAATCGAAGGCCGTACCAAGTCGCATTATTACGTGGCGCGCACCGCGCAAGTGTACCGCCAAGCGATTGATGATGCCGCCGCTGGTAAGCCATTTGATACAGGCTTAATCACCGCACTCGATGGGCTCGCCAATCGCGGCTATACCGAAGGTTTTTTACGTCGCCACGTGCACAGTGATTACCAAAACTATGAATATGGGTCATCAAAAACCGATCATCAGCAGTTTGTTGCGGAGATTAGCGACATTACCCCAACGCGCTTAACCTTGGTAATTAAGAACAAATTAATGGTGGGTGATACCATCGAAATCATGACGCCGCAGGGTAATTTGAGCTACCCACTCAAAGAAATGTGGAATAAACAAGGTGAGCCAATTGATGGCGCTTTAGGCTCTGGCTGGGTGTGTCAAATCGCCAATCCGTTTAAAGAGATGCAGGATGATGTGTTGCAATTTGCGCTAATCATGAAAAGCGTCAGTGAGCCAATTTTTACCTAAGTTGGTCTTGTTGTCACGGTATCAGGCATTAGGTTAAGGAATTTTTGTGGTTCACTCATACCAGCAAAATAAATCAGACACCATTTCAACGATTGTTGAAGCGGTGAATGTTGAAGCATTGCAGGATTCCCTAGCACTTCGCCGTAATGTGTTTATCCAAGGATATTTATCACAGGATTTTAAAGCCATTGAGACGACTTTGGCGGACAACTTTCGGTTCGTTAACGGTAAAGCAATCCACAATCGCGACAGCTGGCATGAGATTTTACATAACTTATGGCAATCTCGAGACTGGCAGTCTCAACCGCTATTGCCTGACCGTGTTCGCTATCACTTTTTCTCACTCACCGAATGTATGATCACTTTGTATTATAAGCATGAACCGCTGGCAAATGTCATGCAGGAATTGTGGATGCAAGATAACAATGTATGGCGCCTAAGTGCGGTGTCAATCGTTAATCGCTAAAGGTTTTAATTGCTAAGGTAAAAACAGACTACAAGACATGGCACTAAAAATCACTTCCGACTGTATAAATTGCGACATTTGTGAGCCCGAATGCCCAAATGAAGCCATTAGCTATGACAATAAAGTACAAAAAACCTACGTCATCAATCCTGACTTGTGCACCGAATGCATCGGGTTCTATGATGAGCCAACCTGCGATAAAGTCTGTCCGATTGACTGCATCATCAAAGACGATGAGCGCCCTGAATCGCCCGAACAGCTGCTTGCAAAATATAAGCAAATTTGGCAAAAATAATACTAACAAAAAGTTGCGGTAAATGTTGCCAAAACATTTTACTATAAGTTAATCAATTTTTTTTGAAGTGATTACTGGCATTTTTTATCAAAAACAACATTTAAAGTGACATTTAAAGTAAAGTGACATTCATGTTTAAAAAAAATAGCAAAGCGACTGACTCTCAAGCACAACAATCGAAGCGCTCAGCACAGCCTCGCAAACAAAAAAACAAAGCTAAAAAGCGTCACGTTGTCGCGAAACTCATTGGCGTCGGTGTGACAGCCACAGCGGCAACGGGCGCAACTGCTGTCTTAGGCAGTTATGGCGCATGGCAATATGCCAAGCAGCAATATAAAACGCGCCGTTTGTATACCCCTGCATTTAGCGGGGTTGTGACCAATCAGCATTTTAAAGGTAAGGTGCACAAAGTCGGTGAGTATTTAACCTTTGTCACCGATGGCGCTACCTATGCGCTCAATGATCCATTACTGCGTATTCAATCACTGTATCAGTCCAATAAAACACCTACTGACAATCAAGCCAGTCATCAAACCAAGCTTATGGATCAGGTGCACTGTGATGACGTCACTATTGTTGCCGAACTCAGTGAAAAAGGACATTATGGCTATTTAGGGCATTTGGACTATCAGTTAACTGTGGTCGACACCGCAGATGATGCCATGAATTTTTAATGGCGTTTTTTTAATAGAGTATAGTATAGCATTCGTGACATACGAATGATTGTAACCACCCAAGTTGAACCATCATCAAAGGAGCTGAAGATGACAACAAAATTTATCCCAAAACCCTATCGTATCGAGCGCAATGACTGCCAAGCCATGCTGATTGATATACAAGAAAAACTTGCGCCCCATATTGCCGAACATCGAAAATTACTCAAAAAAACAGCGATTTTGATTCAAGGTCTACAAGCGCTTAATGTGCCTATTATGGTTAATGAGCAATATCCCAAAGGACTTGGGCATACTTTGCCAGAGTTGACGCAGTTACTATCTGAAAAAAATACCCCAGTGTTTGAAAAAACCACCTTTAGCGCCTGTGATACGCCAACCTCTTGGCATCATATCGCCCAGCAAAATCGCAACAATGTGATTTTATTTGGTACAGAAGCTCATGTCTGTGTCATGCAGACGGCGTTAGATTTACTCGATAACGGTATGCAGCCCATCATTATCACCGATGCCGTGGGCTCGCGAGACCTGTATGACCGTAAAATTGCGATTCGTCGTATGCGCCGTGCCGGTGCGGTCGTCACCACCACCGAAGCGATTTTATTTGAGCTGTGTCGTAGCTCAGAAGATCCCGCTTTTAAAACGATTTCAGCGCTAGTCAAGTGAATACGACTCAGACCATGCAGGATTAAGAGGTATTTGATGCAACCACTTATTGATTATCTGTTGGCATTGGATGCCTTAAAATCAGTCAACCGCCGCAACTATACCACCCAACTGTCTAAAGACACGCCACGACGTCTTGAAAACTCAGCCGAGCATTCATGGCATTTGGCGATGGCGTGTTGGGCAGTAGCGCAGCATTTCAAACTGGATGTCAATCATGAAAAGTTGCTCAAACTGGCATTGGTTCATGACTTGGGTGAAATCGAGGCGGGTGACACATTCTTATATGCTGATAAACGCTCGCAGGCGCATGTTGATGAGCGCATTGGTGTAGAAAAACTGGCAACGATGATGGGCAACCCCGTTCCAGAATTGTTAACGCTGTGGGATGAGCAAGAAACAGGTCATAGTGCTGAAAGCAAACTAGTTAAAGTAGTGGATAGGCTATTGCCCTTTATGCTCAATATGGTGACAGATGGCGGTGCGTGGACAGACCATCAGGTCAAGCGCTCCCAAGTCGAAGCCGCCCAAGCCTTTATCAGACAGGATTTTCCCATCATTCACGACTGGATAACCGAGCAAATTGCCATTGCGGTACAACAGGGTTGGTTGATTGAAGATTAAACATAAAAAAACGTGCGACATAGGCACGTTTTTTTAACTCACTATTTTTAAAATCACTAACAGTTAAACAATCTCTGGCGATTGGTTATTATCAATCACTGCCTTATTGACTGTCACGGTTTTGCCGGGTGTCATCGAGGGTAATTCATACATGGTATCGAGCAGGGCGTTTTCAACAATGGAGCGTAGACCACGCGCGCCGGTACGACGCTTTAAGGCTTGTTTGGCAATCGCAACTAGCGCATCATCGGTAAACGATAACGTCGCATTTTCCATCTCAAACAAGTATTCGTATTGTTTGACCAGCGCATTTTTTGGCTCGGTTAAGATTTGTACCAATGCTTCTTCGTCCAATTCTTCCAGTGTCGCGACCACAGGCAGACGACCAATTAACTCTGGAATCAGACCAAATTTAATCAAATCTTCTGGCTCGACTTGCTTGAATAATTCACCGGTTTTCTTGCCGCTGTCTTTGGCTTTTACCTCAGCGTTAAAACCGATACCGGTTTTTTCGGTACGCTGTTGAATGACATTGTCTAGACCAGCAAACGCACCGCCACAAATCACCAAGATATTACTGGTATCGACCTGAATCATCTCTTGGTTTGGGTGCTTACGACCACCTTGCGGTGGAATATTGGCAACCGTACCTTCAATCAATTTCAACAGCGCTTGCTGTACGCCTTCACCCGACACATCACGGGTAATCGAAGGGTTTTCGCTTTTACGGCTGATTTTATCAATTTCATCGATATAAATAATGCCTTTTTGCGCTCTCTCGACATCAAACTCTGCCGCTTGTAACAGTTTTTGTACGATGTTTTCCACGTCTTCACCGACATAACCCGCTTCGGTCAAGGTAGTGGCATCGGCGAGCGCAAATGGGACATCAAGTAGGCGGGCAAGGGTCTGTGCCAGTAAGGTTTTACCAGAGCCCGTTGGACCAATCAGCAAAATATTACTTTTTGATAGCTCAACCATCGCATCTTCAGCGCCAAGTGTCGTCAGTGCCTTATCTTCACTCAGCTTTTCACTGACCTTTAAGCGTTTGTAATGGTTGTAAACCGCGACTGCCAAAGTTTTTTTGGCTTTATCTTGACCGATGACATACTCATCTAAGTGGCTGCGGATTTCTTTGGGCGTTGGCAATTTGCGCGCTGCCCAGTTTTCACGCTCATTGGTATCACTACCGTCGCTGCCCGATGACTTTGATTCGGCGATTAAATCATCGCACAGTTCAATACACTCATTACAGATATTGGCGTCTTGACCTGCAATTAGCTTTTTGACTTCGTGTTTGGCTTTACCACAAAACGAGCAGTGTGGCTCAATGTCATTTTTTGACATAAAAAAACGCTCCTAAAATTATGCTTGTTTTAATTGCTTTGTGATTGTGTAACCTATTAAGCAATGCTTGGACGTTTTTCTAATACTTCATCGATCAGACCGTATTCTTTGGCTTCTTGGGCGTCTAGCCAATAGTCACGCTCGACATCACGGGCGATTTTCTCAAGTGGCTGACCGGTACGTTCTGCCAAGATTTTATTTAAGCGTTCACGGATTTTTAGGATTTCACGCGCATTGATTTCAATATCAGTCGCTTGACCTTGTGCCCCACCTGACGGTTGGTGAATCATCACACGCGCATTGGCTAAGGCGTAGCGTTTACCTTTTTCACCCGCCGCTAGTAAGAATGAACCCATGCTATAAGCACCGCCCATACAAATCGTTGACACTTGTGGCTGGATAAAGTTCATGGTGTCAAACACCGCAAGACCTGCACTCACAGAGCCACCTGGTGAATTAATGTATAAGTGAATGTCTTTTTCTGGATTTTCCGCTTCTAGGAACAACAACTGGGCGACAATTAAATTCGCCATGTGGTCTTCAACTTGACCGGCTAAGAACACCACACGCTCACGCAATAGGCGTGAATAGATGTCAAATGAGCGCTCACCGCGAGCCGATTGCTCGACCACCATAGGTACTAAAGCACTTTGTGGTGACAACACGTCACGGGTTACAGTATTTTGGATTTGACTCGTCGCGAAAGGCGAGTCCAAGAATTTTTCTAACATGTTATTGTCCTTTTTAAATATGCAAAAGCCCTTATTGTTTATAAGGGCAATTGGCATAAAAACAAGTTACTAAGCTGACTAAAAATACATTCTTAAACGCCTAAGCTTAAATGCCTAAGAATGGATTAAGCCAATTATTACATCATCGCTTGTTGTTGGCTAGCTAGTAAGTCTTGGTAAGATACTTCAGTATCAGTCACTTTACCTTGAGACAAGATATGATCGACCACTTGGTCTTCTAACACCACCGCTTCGATGTTGGCACGTTCCTGCGCATTGTTGGTGTAATAGTCGATAACTTCGTTTGGATCTTCGTAGTTTTCTGCCATTTCATTGATATATGTGGTCACACGTTCTTGGTCAACTTCAAGTTTATTTGACTCAATCAGGCTCGAAACGATGATGCCAAGACGGGCAGCGCGCAGGGCTTGCTCTTCAAATAATTCGTTTGGTAGCATGTCTTTGTTAAAAGTTTTAGGATCGGCACCAAATTGCTGGGCAAAACGGTTTAACATCATACTACGTTGGCGATCGATTTCTTGCTCAAGCATCGATGCAGGTACGTCGATTTCATTTTTTTCAAGTAGGGCGTTAAATGCCGCTTCTTTCACTTGGTTACGGGCAGCGCTTTTTACTTCGCGTTCCATGTTTTTACGCACGTCTGCTTTAAGTTTGTCTAAGCCGCCTTCTGTTACCCCAAATGCTTCAAGGAACTCATCGTTTAATTCTGGTAATTGTGATTGCTCAACTGATTTGACGTTGATTTTGAACTGTGCTTGTTTACCTTGTAGGTTTTCGGCTGGGTAATCTTCTGGGAACGTCACGTCGATGGTTTTTTCTTCGCCTGCTTTCATGCCTTTGATACCATCTTCAAAACCTGGAATCATACGGCCACTGCCTAGTACTAGGCTAAAGTCTTGTGCGCTACCGCCTTCAAATTTTTCACCATCGATTGAACCTTCAAAGTCAAACTTGACTTGGTCGCCTTCGGCTGCGGCATCATCTTTGGCAACGTAAGTTTGGCGTTGTTTTTGTAGGTTTTCAATCATGGTGTCAACGTCTGCGTCGCCCACGTTGGCAACTTGACGCTCAACTTCGATGTCTGATAACCCTTGAACTTCTACTTCTGGGAATACTTCAACCGTTGCTTGATAAACCAAAAAGTCGTTTTCAAGTTTCACGTCATCAATGTTTGGCATACCCACGGCGCGGATGTTTTCTTGACGAATCGCATCAAATACGGTATCGCGAATTACGTCATTAATCACTTCTTGTTGGATACCTGCGCCATATTGGGCGCGAATGTGTGATACAGGCACTTTACCTTTGCGGAACCCGTCGATTTTAGCGGTTTTTGCCACTTGGTTGATGCGTTTTTCCACGCGACCTTGAATGGTTGACACAGGTACTTTAACCGTGATTTGGGTTTCAAGGTTTGATTTTTTGTTGGTAGTTACTTCTAAGTTAGTAACTGTTGAATCTGACACATTTGAATTTGACATAACAAAACCTTCCATAAAATATCAAAAAAGAGCAGCGTGGGTGCCACTCATAAGGGTAAATAGCGATAAGTTATCAGGCTTTTAAGGTGAATGAAAAAAGCCTATAAAATACGCAATCCAAAATCTGTTGGTTAACGCATGCTAAAAGGCAAAAATTAACCGAAAGTGGTATAGTATAAATTAATCATCTAGTAAAGTAAAAAAATTGTTGCTGTAAAATCTCTGTATCGGCTACCTTAGCAGTCACACCCTGTCTATCTGCAAGAGCGTGAGTTGAAAACCTTTACTTTATCAATTTCACTACTTTACTTCATCAATTGCATTAGCAGTTGCTGCATCGCTTGCCCACGATGACTGATGCGGTTTTTATCGGTCTTTTGCATCTCGGCAGCGCTTTTTTGTACGCTTGGCACCCAAAATAGCGGGTCATAACCAAAACCAAGCTCACCTTGCGGGGCGGGCAAGATTTCACCTTGCCAAATCCCTTGTGCAATGATGGGTAGTGGGTCATCGGCATGGCGCACGAGTGCCAACACGCAAACAAACTGCCCGATAATCGGTTCATTCGCGTGTCTGTGGGGTTCAAGCAGCCGCAATAATTTTTGGTTATTGGCTAAGTCTTTATGCTCGCTAAAGCTGGCTTCATCTTGGGCAAAACGCGCAGAATAAATCCCAGGTTGACCGCCTAGTATGGGTACACATAAACCCGAATCATCAGCAATCGCAGGCAGTCCGCTAATACGGCTGGCATGACGGGCTTTAATCAGCGCGTTTTCAATAAAACTAAGTCCATCTTCGACCGCATCCTCGATGCCCAATTGCCCTTGCGGAATGACGGTTATCTCAAGATTGGCTTGTTCAAATAATTGCTTGAATTCCGCGAGCTTGCCTTGGTTATTACTGGCGAGGACTAACTGGCGGGTAGGAAATAGTTGATTGGGGATAGAAACTGACATACAGACCCACTGTGTATTTTGCATAAAAAACTTGACCTTATCATAGCATAGTTAACAGTGGCTCGCGCTGCAAATACTCACATTGCAAAAGCCTTATACCAAACCACTACAGTTTTTTTTGAGTAATTTGCTATCATCAAATAGCAAGTAACGGGTTAAAAATCAGCTTATTAGCAGGCACTCATTGATTTTTACCCCACAAGATAATAAATCCCCACTATAGAAACGGTTAAATTCTGCCAATTTTTATGGCAAAATAACCCATGTGTTATGAGGATATTATCAAGGCTAATGATAGCAAGGTTAATAAACAAAGCTAACGATAGTAAAGCTAGTGAGCGTTTTTAACCCTTGATGAAGCATAGATAAATAACATAAACCCAGCCAACTTGCCATTTTGGATATGGTTTTGATATATGCGTTTTTAATACAAAGCTTTTATCTCAAAAATGGCATGTGGTTACTTTTATCATAAAGTCATCACAACAATAGCGAAGGAAAAAGGAAAACAACATGTCACACATTACATTACCAGATTTACCATACGCCAAAAACGCGCTTGAGCCACATATCAGCGCAGAAACCCTAGAATTTCACCATGACAAACACCATGCAGCGTATGTCAACAAACTAAATGAGCTACTACCAGGTTCAGGTCTTGAAGGTAAAGAGCTAGATGAAATCATCAAAGCCACCGCAGGTGATAACAGCAAAGCGACAATCTTTAACCAAGCGGCACAAGTTTGGAATCATACTTTCTACTGGAACTGCCTAACTGCTAATGGTGGTGGTGAGCCAACAGGCGACCTAAAAGCCAAAATCGAAGAAGCATTTGGTTCGTATGCAAAATTCCGTGAAGAATTCAAAAACGCGGCCGTAAGCCAATTTGGTTCAGGTTGGGCATGGTTAGTGGCTGACAGCGTGGGTGGTCAATTATCAATCACCAAAACGGCAAACGCAGACACCCCATTAGCCCATAACCAAGTTGCGGTATTGACTTGTGACGTGTGGGAGCATGCTTACTACATTGACTACCGTAATCGTCGTCCAGACTACGTTGATACTTTCCTAGATAAACTGGTTAACTGGGATTACGCAAACGCCAAATACAAAGGTCAACCAGCTGGCGTAGAGAAATAATCATCTATCTTTGCTTTTTTAAGTCCTTTAATCGTTTAAAAAAAGCCGAATCAATTTCGGCTTTTTTTATTATTTTTTTTTATTAATAGGCACTAAAAGTAAAATGTTATTAATCCTATATCAAGCCTTTCGTTATCTGCCACATTGGTGCTAATTAACCTATCGCAAGCAGATTACCAACGTGCAATTTACGGTTGACCCGCTCATTCATTTACGCATCAGCCAAACGCATTGTTTAAATAAAAAATACAGACAAAAAAAGGCGAGTATTCAATGACTCGCCTAATTTATTTGCACATTTGTGGTAAAGATAAAGCAGTGTTAAGAAACTTGTACAGGAATCACGTTGGCAGTGTCTTTAACGATATTACCTTCATCAAGGTAAACCAAGCGTGGATGATGGTTGTCGGCTTCTTTCTCATCCATTTGCGCGTAAGCAGCGATAATCACTACATCGCCTAAATCCGCCATGTGAGCGGCTGCTCCGTTGAGCGAAATCATTTTTGAGCCTGCTTCTGCACGAATCGCATAGGTGCGAAAGCGTTTACCATTGTTGACATTGTAAATGTCGATTGATTCGTTCTCACGGATGCCCGCCAAGTCGAGTAACTCGCTATCAATGCCACATGAGCCTTCGTAGTGAAGCTCACAATGGGTCACACGCGCGCGGTGAAGTTTGGCTTTTAATAGGGTTAATAACATGATCGTTCCTTACCTTGTCAGGTTAACGCGATGCGCGTCATTGTGGTAAAAGTGAGCAGGCTAGTCATGAGAGGCTATTAACCAACTCGATAAAAGTTAAACATGATTGAAATATCAGGTGAAAAATTCATCCATCTTGCAATCAATATATGGAAGGAAAATAAAAGTTCAAGGATAGACCCCAAGATTTATCAATCTTATCCTTTGGTTAACGTTAGGCATTAGGTAGTTTAAAACTATTGATGGCTTGCTGGGCTTTGGCTAAGTCACCTGTTACCAAATCGGGCAGGGTACGCATGGCAGCATCTAGCATACTGTCAAATGCGATTTGCTCATCAGCGGTCGGTTTGCCAAGCACATAACCCGATACTTTGGACTTATGTCCTGGATGACCAATACCCAAACGTAAACGGTGAAAATCTGCACCGATATGCGGCACGATATCACGCAGTCCATTATGACCGCCATGACCACCGCCTGTTTTTAAGCGCATACGACCCACATCAAGGTCAAGCTCATCATGAACAATCAGCAGTTCGTCATTGTGGATGCCATAAAAATTCACCATCGGCACCACCGCTTCCCCTGATTTATTCATAAAAGTATGCGGTAACAATAAGCGTATATCCATGCCATACACTACGCTACGTCCAACCAAACCATGAAATTTTTTATCCAACGTCATGGTGATGTTAAACGTCTCGCTTATACGCTCCACAAACCAAAAGCCAGCATTATGCCGTGTTTGGGCATACTGCTGACCTGGGTTGCCAAGTCCGACAATCAGTTTCAGTTTTGACACGCTGATTATTCCAACTTAAGCGGCAAATGACAAATGATTATTCATCATCAGATTTTGGGGCATCATGGGTGTCATCTTGTGCTTGAAGCTTACGTGCTTCTTCGTCACCTTCAGGATCACGAGTACCTGCAGCTTCTTCATTTGCTTCTGGCTCGATTGGCTCTTCAACTTCCACCGTTGGCGCTTGCATAGTAGCCACGGTACGGTTAAACGGTTCAGTCACTTCAAGCTCACGAATGGCAACGCCTTCAGGTAACTGGATATCTAACAAGTGAATCGAATCACCGACGTTCATGCCAGATACATCGACTGTCAAGTATTCTGGGATTTTTGAAGGAATAGCAGTGATTTCAAGTTCAGTGGCATTCGATACAAAGATACCGCCTGCTTTATGACCTGGTGCATCTTCAGCGCCTACATAGTGTACAGGAACAGTGATGTGCATCGCTTGACCACGGACGATACGTTGGAAGTCAGCGTGCATTGGGGTGTTTTTGGCTGGATGACGTTGTAGTGCTTTAATCACCACTTCTTCCGTACCTTGACCTTCTACGTTGATGGTCAAAATGTGAGAGAAGAAACTTTCTGTTTCAAGTGATTTAATCAATTCATTGTAACGGATAGCAATAGAGGCTGGCTCTTTGTCCGCACCGTATACGATTGCTGGTACTAGGTTTTGTTTACGAAGGCGGCGGCTCGCACCTTTACCTTGTAACTCGTCGCCACGTACGACAGCGTTTAATTCAAAAGTTTGGTTACTCATGGGAGTTTCCTTGGGTTAGGCTAGTCAGGGATGCCTTGTCAGTATGATTTGGCTGTTTGCCTTTACTTACAACGCTCTGCTTATAAAAATTAGCAAGTAACTAGCGAGTGAAAAAAAGCATAAATTTGCGACCAATTTATGCGTTATACGCCATTTTTCAAAAAAATAGCAAAACTTTAACAATTATTTTGTAAATAGCAAGTTAATAATAGCAACATGGGCGTAGCCGATAAGCCCGCATTCCACATGCTGGCTAACATTGCCTAAAATTACCTACATAATGTCAAACATCGCACTCAATGATTCTTCATTGTTGATACGACGTAGCGCTTCAGCCAGCATAGGTGCAATGGTCACTTGGCGAATTTTGCCCGTGTTTTTTGCGGCATCTGACAGTGGGATAGTATCGGTTACGACAAGTTCATCAAGCACTGACGCGGCAATTGTTTGGATTGCTTTACCTGACAATACTGGGTGGGTGATGTAACCCACCACACGGCGCGCGCCACGTTCTTTTAATGCGGCAGCGGCTTTACACAGGGTACCTGCGGTATCCACCATATCATCAATAATCACGCAATCGCGGTCTTTAACATCACCGATAATATGCATCACTTCTGATTCGTTGGCTTTGGCGCGGCGTTTATCAATAATTGCCATATCGGCATCGCCTAACTGTTTTGCCATTGCACGGGCACGAACCACACCGCCTACGTCAGGGGATACTACCATCAAGTTATCGTATTTTTGCTCACGTAAATCTTTAAATAAAACCGGCGTACCGTAAATATTGTCTACAGGGATATCAAAAAAACCTTGAATCTGGTCTGAGTGCAAGTCCACGGTAACGACACGGTCAATGCTCACGATATTGAGCATATCAGCGACCACTTTTGCTGAGATAGGGACACGCGCTGAGCGAGGACGACGGTCTTGACGCGCATAACCAAAATAGGGCATCACTGCCGTAATACGACCTGCACTAGCACGGCGCAAGGCATCTGCCATTACCATGATTTCCATCAAATTGTCATTGGTCGGTGAGCAAGTTGATTGTAGGATAAAGACGTCTTTACCACGTACATTCTCTTGGATTTCAACCGCGACTTCACCATCCGAAAAACGCGTCACATCGGCACGTCCTAGCGGAATATGTAAGTGATTGGTGACATTTTTTGCCAATTCTGGATGGGCATTTCCGGTAAAAATCGCCAAATAAGGCATATGCGAGTCCTATTTTTCTAGACCAACGACGGTTTCATCAAACAAAAAAACTCATCAACTAACTTTTACAATTAGGATGAGAAAAACGTCATTACGTCAACTACTAAAAATGGGTTAGTAAAGAAAATGGCAGGGGTAGCTGGACTCGAACCAACGAATGCCAGGATCAAAACCTGGTGCCTTACCAACTTGGCGATACCCCTGTGACGGTGCGAACTATACCGATTTTAGGCGATTTTGTCAATGTAAAATGTCTTGAACAGCGCAGATTTTATGACAAAATTTTTACTACGTGAGGCACAAGAAAATCTGTACATCTTTGAATATGGCAGGGGTAGCTGGACTCGAACCAACGGATGCCAGGATCAAAACCTGGTGCCTTACCAACTTGGCGATACCCCTATATTGGAAGCGATATTTTAACCAAAAAACATAAAATTGCAAGCTTTTTTTGGGCATAAACATCAAAATTTTTGCAATTGTTGATTTCTCAAAACTTTGTTACAGCGTATGCACCCAATACGCCTGAAAAGGTGAGGACTGCAGACCGTGTTTAATGCTATTTTTATCAACATCGCTAGGTACTGGCAAAAACACACAGCTCCCTGAGCCCGTCATGCGCGGTGTGGTGTGGGTGTTGGCGGCAAGCGTCATTAAAACATTCATCGCGGCGTTGACGTCTGCAGATAAGGCACATACTACAGGTTCAAAAACATTGGTAAAGCCATCGGTTAACTCATTGGTAAAGGCATGGCAATGGCTTTTTAAATAGTCATGAGAAAGGCTTGCGCAATCCCGTTTTAACAGCGGATGGACGAAAAGTTCAGCCGTGCTGATATGGGCATCGGGTTTTAGCAATAAAAATTGCTGCGCAGGCAAGTCAATCGGCGTTAAAATCTCACCAATGCCTTCAGCAATGGCATCTTTGCCAAAAATAAATATCGGTACATCCGCGCCCAGTTTTGCGCCAATGAGGCGTAGCTGCTCATTTCTCAATCCCAGTCGCCATAAGGTATTGAGCGTCATCAGGGCTGTCGCACAATTAGACGAACCCCCGCCCAAGCCTGCCCCCATCGGAATGTGTTTATCGAGGTGAATATCAACAATCGGTAATTGGGCGATTTGCGAGTCACTCAAAATTTGATGATTTTTGGCAAAGGCTAATAAGGCAATGGCCGCTTTAATAATCAGATTGTCGGCAGGGGTGTCGGTGACGTGCTCGGCATTGGACAGGGTGACGGGTAAATTATCGCCAATGGTTTTATCTGTATGGCTAAAAGTGAGCGTATCGTACAAATCTATCAGCCGAAATACGGTTTGTAGATTGTGATAGCCGTCGGGGCGTTTACCGGTAATATGTAAAAATAAATTGATTTTGGCAGGGGATTGTTGGGTAAGGGTCGGCATATTTTTATAATGAGTGACAGGTTTGCTTAAAATTCTAACACATCAATTTGCATTGAAGTTCATTGAAAGGATAAAAATCGGCTGTGCTATAATGCCTATCCTTTTTGATTCGATGTTCAAATTTAAAAAATGTCTCAACTTAAACCTTTTCTAAAATGGGCTGGCGGTAAATCACAACTCATCGGTGATATACAAGCACGTTTGCCAAATTATACAGCCAATCAAGATTTCTGCATGATTGAGCCATTTCTGGGTGGGGGTGCGGTCAGTTTTTGGGCATTATCTAACTTAAAATATTTAAAAAAACTTATTATTAATGACTTTAATGAAGATCTAATAAATGTCTATCAGGTTATCAAGGCAGATGTTCAACAATTAATGATTGAGTTAGATAACTTGCAAAGAGATTATGATAAGTTGTTAGATAAAGATGCAAAAACGCCTTATTTTTATGCTAAACGTGCAAGTTTCAATCAAAGAAATCTTGATCCAGTGAAGCAAGCCAGTTTATTTATATTTTTGAATAAATCCAGTTTTAATGGGCTATATCGAGTTAATAAAAAAAATCAGTTTAATGTGCCAATAGGTAGTTATAAAAGACCGATTTTTTTGGATAAAGCATTATTACTTGCAGTCTCTGACGCGTTGCAAAAAGTCGTGATTTTACAGGGTGACTACGAGCAAACGATTAAAGCGCTACCAAACGACTTACCTTGCTGGTTTTATCTTGATCCACCTTATCGCCCGATTAGCGAAACAGCAAGTTTTACTGCTTATTCTCATCAAGTTTTTGATGACAGTGAGCAACGTCGGCTGCATGGGTTTTGCCAAAAAATTGATAAATTGGGACATCAGTTTTTATTAAGTAATTCCGACCCAACGACGCACAGCAAGTATGATGATTTTTTTGATAATCTTTATCAAGATTTTAATATAGAGCGAGTAACCGCTAATCGTGCTATTGGGGCAAAATCAACCAGTCGTCAAGCCGTCAATGAATTGTTAATACGGAATTATTAATTATGGATAGTCAATTGTTTGCAGATGAACATTTTGAGAAGTTCATTGAGACACTAAATTTAAAAGGTATCACTCAGTTTGATTATTTTGTGAACTGGGGAAAGGTGTTTAAAAATATTACCCCAATCGAAAAAGAGCTGAATTTGTTAAACACTGCCATTGGTAAAGAAGATATCGAAGCGGCATTGTTCGATATTCTTAAGACTTATCCGAAGACAATTAAGACAGTACCCACTCTTTTGGCAATTCGAGATAAATCAGTTGAAGTTTTGATTGATAGCACGGCTTTTATTTATAAAAATTTTGACTTCAATTTAAAAGAAGTCACAGATGAAAAAATTCACGATGTGGTAAATCTCTTGATTGAGAGTGGTTTTGCGGAATTGATCAAAACCAAGCAAATTAAAAGTATCCCTGACTATTGTATTGGTGTAGAAGTTGGACTTGATTCCAACGGTCGAAAAAATCGTGGTGGTACATCGATGGAAAAACTCGTTGAATCCTTTGTCGCCATATTTTGTCATGAACATAATTTAGCTTATTTGGCTCAAGCCAACGCCAAAAAGATTAAAGAAGTTTGGGGCATCGATATTGCTGTTGATAAATCTTCGAGAATCATCGATTTTGTAATCAAAAAAGATGCGCAGTTATTTTTTATCGAGTGCAATTTTTATGGCGGTGGTGGCTCAAAGTTAAAATCCACCGCAACTGAATATATCGAAATGAGCCGCTTTTGGCAGGCTCAAGAGGTTACTTTTATTTGGGTGACTGATGGGAAAGGTTGGCTGAAAACTAAAAATCCATTAAAAGACTATTTTGAACGCAACAATATTTTGCTCAATATTGAAATGTTAAAAGATGATTATTTGGGTAAAATTTTATTCCCAAACAATCTTATTAAGTAAGTCAGCAACATTAAAAAAGTAGTCCGATTGATTATCTCGAATATATTGCAACGGGTCTTTATATTTAGGCTTATCAAACCATTCGCTTAGTAAGTAATAAAAATGAACTTGTTTTCCTAAAGGGGTAAACATTTTTTGATATTGCTGGGTTTTAAAAGGAAAAGTTGTCAGTTTCTCATCAACTGACCCGCCTGTATTTTGAAACTTTTTCTCTATGATATAACATGACTTTTGGGTAATTAATACATCATCAGGCAATAATTGAGAGCTAATAAAATCTTGCCAATTTATTTGATTAAGCAATAAGTAATTCTTGTACAAGCCATACTTAGAAAAATGTTCAGCGACCAAAATATTTTTCAAATAAATTTTATTATTTACCGTATGAAAATTAGGTAGAGCATCAATCACTGTCAAAAGATTCATGTCTCTTTCAAAGGTTAGACCATTAATATTGGTTTGTGCCCCACCGCCAAAACTATTAGGCTGTCTTGCCATTATTTATCCTTAAATTCAAATAATTCACTTAACGACAAATCAAACGCGTTAGCAAAAATCTCAATATTGATTAGTGCAGGATTTCGCTCGCCACGTTCGACCATCCCAATATAGTTACGATGAAACCCTGTCAGTTCTGCTAACTGCTCTTGACTGAGGTTTTTAGCTTTACGCAGTTGGCGAATTTTTTGCCCAAACTTGATTAAAATGTCATTTTCCATTGCGTTATTCTCACTCATTGTTTAAAATAAACTACACACAATAAGTATTATTTTGGAATTATTGACATGCATGTTGCTTACAAGTTCAATGATGATTGTGAATGGCTAGCGGATGAAGGCATCAAAGGCAAAATTGTGAATACCTTGCGAATGCTTAGCTTGGATAGTCGATTAGAAAACCAGACGGTTTTCATTCCTGATGGTTGTGAAAATATGGGTTTTTTAGAAGGGAGTTATGATATCGCGTCAATGTTGCACTTTATTGCGGATATGATGGAATGATTTTTTATCAATCACAATCGCAGGACTTTACGTTGTTGCAAGGCGATAGTTTGCACATCCTACCAACTATCCATGATAAATCTATCAATATGATTTTTGCTGATCCGCCTTATTTTTTATCCAATGACGGATTAACGGTAAAAAATGGCATGGTGCAATCTGTTAATAAGGGCGAATGGGATAAATTTAGTGATGATAATGAAGTCTATATTTTTACTTATGATTGGCTAAGCCAAGCAAAGCGAATGTTGGCAGATAATGGCACGATTTGGATGAGTGGAACCCACCACAATATTTTTACGCTAGGGCGAGTATTATCACAACTCAATTTTAAAATCTTAAACATGATAACTTGGGAAAAACCCAATCCACCGCCAAATTTTTCTTGTCGCTATTTCACCTATTCAACTGAATGGATAATCTGGGCAAGAAAAAACCCAAAAATTCCGCATTACTTTGATTATGAATTAATGAAGTCGCTCAATGGTGACAAACAAATGAAAGATGTTTGGCGTCTGCCTGCGGTATCAAGCTGGGAAAAGCAATTTGGCAAACATCCTACGCAAAAACCGTTAGGATTGTTGTCAAGGATTGTTTTGGCCTCTACCAAAGCCAATGATCTCGTGCTTGACCCATTTACAGGCTCATCGACAACAGGTATTGCTGCCAATTTATTTGGTAGAAAATTTATCGGAGTTGACCAAGATAGTAATTTTTTAACCTTAAGCAAAAATCGCTATCTTGGGTTGGATGAAAAATCACGCCAATATTTTAAAGAGAGAGTAAAGCAACAGATTAGCTTGTAGCTTTCATCATTTTTGGCTCTTGAATCGGTAGATTGAGCACAGCAGCCAAGGCAGCCAGCGCCATATCGGCATACCACATATACTGATAATTACCAAATTTATCAACCACAATTCCCCCCAAGTAAGCGCCCAAAAACCCGCCAACTTGGTGACTAAACAACACCAATCCAAACAAGGTCGCCAAATATTTGACCCCATACAACTTGCCGACGGTTGCCGCAGTCGGGGGTACGGTGGCAAGCCAAGTTAGACCCAAGCTAACCGCAAATATAAAAAAAGTCGTTGCCGTCTTAGGCGCCATCAAGAAAATCGCAATCAAGATAGTACGGCTCAAATACATCCAAAACAAAATATATTTACTG
Source organism: Moraxella sp. CTOTU47616 (assembly GCF_032017465.1). Classification (NCBI taxonomy): domain Bacteria; kingdom Pseudomonadati; phylum Pseudomonadota; class Gammaproteobacteria; order Moraxellales; family Moraxellaceae; genus Moraxella; species Moraxella sp. CTOTU47616. Next base: position 234,102 of record NZ_DALZPU010000004.1, on the reverse strand, counting down.
CGAAAATGACCCACACACCAACCGACAAACAAACTGCCGACCACATTTGATAAGCCAATCAACGCGAGCGACCAAGAGGCAACATTGCTACCAAGACCCGCCAACGTCACTTCCATCGGCAAATGAGTGACCAAAAACGCAATATGAAAACCACAGGTAAAAAAGCCGATATGCAGCAGCCAGTAGTTACGATCGCTAAGCGCGCGTCGAATGCATTGTGATAGCGTTTCGTGGGCTTGGTTATTGGCAACCGCCGACGAAGCGGCAGGCGCATGTTTACCTACATTGTTACCCTGCGTGAGATAATAAGCCAGCGGCAAACAAAGCAAACTTGTCCCTGCCATAAAATACATTGCCCCTGTCCAACCTACCACTGGCAGGGCAATTAACCCTTGTAAAATCGGCGCAAATAAAAATTGCCCAAACGAGCTACCTGCATTAATAATACCCGATGCAGTGCCGCGCATATGGGGTGGGGTCTGATTCGCTACTTGCCCCATCAGCACTGAAAAACTACCCGCACCTGTCCCAAATGCGACCAAAATCCCAAGCGTGACCACCAAACCACCGGCACTGACAAAATACGGCACACTAAAACAGCCAATCGCCAGTAGCAAAGTACCGAACAACAGTACCCGCCATGCGCCAAACTTATCCGCCAATGCCCCTGTCACAGGCTGTGACACGCCCCACATTAGCTGTGTCACCGCTAAGGCAAAACTGATTTGCACAATGCCAATATGCGCGCTAGCATCAATCGGTTTGATAAATAACCCAAGCGATAGGCGAATCCCAGACGTAATCAATAAAATAACCGCAGCGGCGGCGACTAACAGCCAAAGCTGATTTTTTGACGGTAGGTTAGAGCTTGGCATAGGGAATATCCAAAAAAGGTAACAAAAACTGGGGTGGCAACTACTTGGCTAACGCGCTAGTATCTGACGCATAAAACTGTACAAAAAAATCCATGAATGCGCGATTTCATATAATCAATGTGCGCCGAGCAATCTTGATTAATTTAACCCATAAAAACAAAAAACCCTAGTAAATACTAGGGTTTCATAGACTTTAATGGTTAGCTTAACACTTAACCAAGCATTCGTTGTATTAAACTTACTTGCTTTGGAACCAAGAATCCGCACGGCTACGTGCAGTGGCGATGTCTTGTGAGGACAAGTTTAATGCCAATTGACCGATTTTGCTTTGCGCGCGGGTGCGTACTTGGTCTGATAGCATGCCGTCTCGAGCCGCTAGGTCATACCATTTGTAGGCATCGACCAATTTCTTTTCTTTTTCATCTAGCATGGCTAGGGTATAGCTGGCACGGTTATCACCCAGTTTTGCCGCTTTTTCTAACCAATAACGCGCTTGCCCAGCATTAGGCTGCACGCCTTCGCCACGGATATACATCATGGCAAGATTTAATTGTGCAGGTGCAATGTCTTGTTTGGCGGCGGTGGTGTACCACTGGATGGCTTGTTGGAAGTTTTGCTGAATGCCGAGACCTTTTTGGTAGCGTTTGGCTAGGAAGAATTGGGCTTGTTGGTTGCCAGATTTAGCTTGGCTTAGTAATGCCATCGGTTCCATGCTGTCATAGCGTGAGCCATTGAGTGGAATATTGGCAACCAGTTCAGCGCTTGCAACGCCAGATAAGCCTAAAAATGCAGTTAATACGGTGACTTTTAATAATTTCATAACCAACTCCGAGTATCAAGCTGCAGCCATCGCAAGCTTGCCTAGGTTTAGATAAAATAACTTAATAAATAGGTAAACGAATTAACAGAAAATCTTAAATTTTACAATGATTTAGCTGTTCGTTATGTTTTAATAGGATAACGCAATCTTTTGATTGTTTTAGGTTAACACTGTTTGCTTTGCGTTTCAAATATTTAAGGGAAAATGTAAACAGTTGTTACAATATTTCACAGAGGAAACAAAGTCTTGCGACACTTGGTGTCGTGTAGGGCTTTACTTTTGTGACATATTGTTAGACTAGACTATAATTTATCCGCTTACCAAATTTTCATAGGCATAGAATCAGCGATAAAACAGCTTAGTTTTTGGTAACCCGATAAATGGCCACATCGGCAAGTAAGTTGGGGTTTTTGCGGATGATTTGTGCAAGTAGCCAAGGATAGGGCTTTTCACTTTCTTGTACCGCAAAACGATTGATGATACGGATGTCATTGTCATCACACAGCTTTTCAAAGTCTTTAAAGGTACACAAGTGAATATTCGGCGTGTTGTACCAAGCAAACGGCAGGGCTTCAGACATTGGCATCATGCCTTTGATACCCAAGTGAATACGGTTTTGCCAATGCGCAAAATTAGGGAAAGTGACAATCACTTCTTTGCCAACACGTACCATATCGAGAAGTAGTTGGTCGGGCTCTTTGACCGCTTGTAGGGCACGCGCCATCACCACCGTGTCAAAGCTTGCGTCGGCAAACCGCGCCAACCCATCATTTAAGTCTTGCTCAATGACGTTAACGCCTTTGGTAACACAGTCATTGATTTTAGTTTGGTCGATTTCGATACCATAGCCAAATACGCCCAATTTGTTTTGCAAATGCGCGAGTAAATCACCGTTGCCACAGCCTAAATCTAAGACTTTGGCATTGGGTTTGATCCAGCGTTCGGCAAGTTGATGGTCGATTTTCATTCAATTCTCGTTAAATCTAAGTTAAGCCGTTAAAAAATTAAATACCGATTGACGATAGGTTGGAATATCAAACAAAAACGAATCATGCCCATAGGCGGCATCGATATTGATATAGCTTACGGGCTTACCATTGGCAATTAGCGCATCCACAATTTCTTGCGAGCGCTCTGGGCTAAACCGCCAATCGGTGGTAAAGGATATAATTAAAAACTTACATTGGGTATTTGCCAATGCCAACCGTAGCGCATCGGTATCAGTCAAGCTATCATTGAGACTGTCATCCGCAATCGCGCCACGCGCCGGGTCAAAATAATCCAAGGCTTTAGTCATCAGCAAATAGGTATTGGCATCAAAACGTTCACTAAACTGCTCACCTTGATAGCGTAAATAACTTTCCACTTGAAACTCTACATCGTAATTGAACATCAGCTTGCCGGCTTTTAAATCGCGTCCAAATTTCACCCGCATCGCTTCATCAGTGAGATAAGTGATATGACCGACCATACGCGCCAAAATCAAACCGCGTTTGGGGATTTTGCCTTGCTCGATATAGCGTCCTTCGCAAAAATCAGGATCGGATAAAATCGATTGGCGTGCCACTTCGTTAAAGGCGATATTTTGCGCAGACAGCTTCGGCGTGCTGGCAATGACCAGGCATTTTTTGAGCCGACTCGGATAATCAATTGACCACTGCATGGCTTGCATGCCGCCCATTGAGCCACCAACAATGGCATGCCAGATGTCAATGCCCAGATAGTCAGAGAGCATGACTTGTGTTTTTACCCAGTCTTTGATGGTGACTAAGGGAAAATCTGGACCATACGGCTTGCCGGTTTCTGGGTTGGTACTGGTTGGACCGGTCGAGCCGTAGCAGCTACCAATGTTGTTAAGACACACCACAAAAAAACGCGTGGTATCAATCGCTTTGCCAGGACCGATAAAAGTATCCCACCAGCCGGCTTTTTTATCATCACTACTATGATAGCCAGCCGCATGATGACTGCCCGATAGCGCATGACAAATCAATATCGCATTGGATTTATCGGCGTTGAGCTCGCCATAAGTTTCCACCATTAAATCAAAAAACGGCAGCGTGCGATTGCATTCTAGCGTCAATGGGGTATCAAAATGAATTTTTTGCGGTGTGACGATACCCACAGATTTGCCACCAGATTTGGCAAAACTAATAGGATGATCGTCGTCAAAATTTTTGGGGACAGTCAATTCAGCTTCAGGTAAAATCTTGGCATGTGGTTTGTGTTGCTGTGTGCTCACCCGCTTTCTCACTAATTTTTGATTGATAACGCATTAAAAGTATAGCTATTGTAAGGGTTTATATGGGTTATCACAACTTGGAATTCAAATGCCAAATTTAGCATCATCACCCCACCATACATTCCTATCGCTCACGGGATTGGCGCTCACGGGATTTTTGGCATTGACGTATTTAGCGTTTCATCAGCCAACATCGGTTTTGGCTGCCAATGCTATTACAGTTACAAGCGACACGATGGTGAGCCATCATCAAAGCCATCATCCCCTCAGCCATCCAAACAGCCACCAAAACCACTATCAAAACCAACAGCCCAAACAGCATAACCACCAATCAGACGGTGAGTCAGCTAGCAGCCCCTCACAAAACGCAATCTTTAAAAGTAAAAGTCCTGCTAAAAGCCCCATACCCTCTGAACAAAATTCTCGCCTAGTGGATGCGCTATTGGTGATGGGTGGGCTAGGTTGTCATTGATTCAAGTATAGCTTAAAAAATGCAACAATTGAGCAATTTCAGGTGATTATCCAGTACGCGCACCTTAGTAAATATGCTAATCTTAACCCCACTTTTTTTATGATTTTTTGGATTAAAGACAAATTATGAAGCCAAGCAACCCACCTGAAATTGCCGTTGTCCTTGTGAATTTGGGAACACCCGATGCACCAACTGAAGCAGCGGTGCGCCGCTATCTCAAACAATTTTTGTCCGATCCGCGCGTGATTGAAATCCCGCAGTTTATCTGGCAAATCATCTTAAACTTGTTTGTGCTACGCAGTCGCCCCAAACGGGTTGCCCACGCCTATGCTAGCGTGTGGGACGGTGATTCCCCACTGCGTAAAATCACGCTTGCCCAAGTGGACTTGTTGCAGCAGCGTTTTGACCAACATCAACTGCCTTGCAAAGTAAGCGTCCATGCTGCCATGACCTATGGCAAACCTGCGTTAACAGATGTGCTATCGGCACTAAATGCCAAAAAAGTAGAGCAAATCGTAATGTTGCCAGCTTATCCGCAGTTTTCCGGTTCCACCACTGGCGCGGTGTTTGATGTCGTCGCCAAATGGGGGCTTAAGCAGCGTAATTTACCCAGCATCAGCTTTGTCAAAGATTATTTTGCCCATCCGCAATACATCCACGCCTTGGCTGAGAGCGTCAAACGCTTCCAAGCTGAACATGGCAAACCTGAAAAACTGCTATTGAGTTTTCACGGGATTCCCGAGCCGTATGAGCAAAAAGGCGATCCGTATGCCAGACGTTGTCGCTGTACGGCAGCGCATTTGGCGCAAGTGTTGGGGCTTGAGCGTCATGAGTGGGAATGTAGTTTTCAATCACGCTTTGGTAAGCAAGAATGGGTCAAACCTTATACGGATGTCACCTTAACTGAGTGGGGCAAGCAAGGCATCAAGTCAGTACAGGTGCTGAGTCCGGCATTTTCGGCAGATTGCTTAGAGACGCTAGAAGAGTTGGCAGTCGAAAATCGACAGACATTCCAGTCCAATGGCGGTGGGGACTATCATTATATCCCTGCACTCAATGTAGATGCTACGCATATTGATTTATTTGAATCACTGGCATTGCCACACGTGCAAGCGTGGCAACAAAATCTGCAAGGTTGGTATTAACATTTATTGTTAAAGCTTGGGCTGAAAGCGGATTATTAAGCGCATTAATAGCAAGTCTTATTAACTGCAAGTCAATAAAAAAGGTTGGTAACTTACCAACCTTTTTGGCGTTTGTTTTTGACCTTTAAATACAAGAAATTTCAGTACATAAAATCAGTCTTTATAACTTTCATCTGCGGCATCAGGGTCAGCGATATCACCAATAGTCGGATAGTGCTCTTCGCTAAAGCTATCCTCAACCAGTAATTCATCAATCCGCTGCTCATCAATATTTTGGCGATGAATCGCGGTCAAACCACTTTCACCCGCTTCAATATGGCTTGATGACAAGGATTCATCATCCAATTGCACAGTAAAACTATCCGAATCAATATCGGTCAAATTGCTAGATGTTGGTTTGGCTTTCATTGTTGTTCCTTCATTTTGATTTATTGTTTATTATCAGTGTTATGGCGTTATCATAGCCAGTAATCAGCATGACATCTATGTTGCCAATGTGATATTTGTGTTATGTTATCGAAAACAGTTTTTCGCACAGACAGCGTTTTTAACAATTTTTATGGATAAAACAGGAAGTGACTATGTTTAAAAATCTTGCCTCAGATGCATTGGGTTTAAGTGACATCGGTAAAATCATCCCAGCCAGTCAGTTTAACCAAACCGATATTGATGACTATATTTTTCATGAAGATAACGAGCGCATTTATTTTGTGATTAAGTCAAAAATGGACGAATATTGCTTTACCAATGTCGCCTTTATCCACCTTGATGGGCAGTCGGCGACCAGTAAAAAACGCTTGCTAAAACGCTATCCGTACCGCAATTTTCAGCCCGCCAATATCATGATTGAGACCGCAGGCACGATGGATATGGATGCTGAGCTAAAATTTAGCTTGGGCGGTGTGGCGTTTTCGATTGATATCGACAAAAATCAAATCGAGCAAATCCGCGACATCTATAAGGCGCTGACTGCGATTAGCGAGCAGTGCAAACGCATTGCCCATGAAGAAACGGTGCTAGAAAAATCCTTTAATACCGTCACCAGTATGTTTAGCTTACGCGAATTGTCAGAAAACGTGGTGCTCAATTTGCCGGATGTCATCAACCAAACTGTCGCACAAGTAGAAAATGCCTATGGCGAGCGTTTAAAGACCATTCGTAATTATGACTTTGGGGCGATTTTTGAGCATTATTTGCGTCAATAATTGCTAAAATTTATGCAAACTGTACTCACCGCCTACGCTGAGCAAGGTATCAAACTTGCGATTGAAAGCAAACGGGTCAAACATATCAACTTTCGTATCAAATCGATTGATGAAGCACCGTTTACCAGCTTGCTCAGCGTGTCTTATCCCATGCGTATGCCACAACACCTGCTGATGCAATCGCTTGAACATCGCCTTGCATGGGCAATCGACTGTCAGCAAAAACAACGAAAACTCAAAGAACTTAAAGCCAAAAAACCTGCCTATATCAATGATGTCAAAGATTTGGCAAATTTGACCCTTGAAAGCAACATTTATTTTGAAGGGCAACAGGTTGTGCTTAAAGACTTATTGTTAAAGCACCACATAAAACCAAGCGAGCTGGCGCGAGTGGATGTTGGCAAAACCTTACGCCATATTTATAAATTTTGGCTCACTCAATTTATCCAAAACCGCCAAGCGTTTTGGCAAGACAAAGTGGGTAAATCCGCCAATAGCATCACGCCTTACACCATGAAGACCCGATGGGGCAGTTGTAGCACCCAAGCCAAAACCATTCGCTTGTCGGTTTGGCTGGCGCAATTTCCCCCAGACTGCGCGGATTATGTGTTGGTGCATGAGCTTTGTCATCTGATTGAGCCCAATCATTCGGCACGATTTTGGGCGCAAGTGGCACGAGTCATGCCAGATTACAAACATTGGCATGATAAGTTGAAATTTGGGGATTTATAAATGAAAAAAGCCATATCGCTTTGATATGGCTTTTTTGCAAGCATAAAAATATAATAGCAGAGTTTGGCGTGACGTTATGCTAAACGAGCCGTTAAGCTTGGACTTAACACTTAACGGAGTAAAGAACGATGAAACGCTGTTTAATCATCATCGTTCTTGTTGTCCTAATGCTGTTAAGCAGTAACGCTTATTAGACGGACGCAAGACAGCGTGGCAGTTGCTGGAACAACTAAAACGCTGGGGCTTTCGGGAAACCGTTAGCCCACTCCTTGTCTTTATTATAAAGTTGCAAATCCTCAAAATCAATCTGTTAAAATGTAATCAGATTGCATTTTTTCACGAAACCCATCTTTTTCACGATACCATTGATGACGGCGTTTAGAATTGTGTTTCCAACTTTTTGCATATTTGAACGCATAAGTTGGTTTGTCATCCCAAATATGCGGTAAATGCTTACCACGCTTGGGGCGTAGCTTGATGTTATAGTCCCAATATTCCGCTTTGTGCAAATAATGAAATGAGCGTTCTTGTTGCGTTCTAAAGTAGCTATAAATCTGATTGCGTAAATTTGGATAACGACAACTTTCCCACGGAAAATAGATTTTCTTACGCCCAGAACTGCGATATTGAACTTTGGTTTTTTTGTGAGTTTTTTCAAGTTTTTGCATAATAGATTTTTCCTAAGTTAAAAAACTTAGAAAAAATCCAATTTGTAATAATTCATCGTTGATTGCCTGTAGAAAATTCGGTCTAAAAACAAAATTTGGGTTAAAATTTTGTTTTATCCTAGCATCTATTTAAAATTTCGTAAAATTGAAAAAGAAAATATCATGAACAAAATTCATTATCAATTCGACTTTAAACGCTTCCGCGAACACCTTGTCGATGTCACGCTTACGTTTACTGCGGACAACGACAACCCAATCGTTTGGCTACCTGCTTGGATTGCGGGTAGTTATATGATTCGAGAATTTAGCAAACACATTACGGCAGTCACTGCCACCATCCATGACCCCAACGCCAAGAACAATCAACGCCTTAAAAAACTTGATAAAAACCACTGGCAAATCCACGCCAAACAAGGCGACCGCATTAGCGTCACTTATGAAGTCTATGCTTATGACTTATCCGTGCGTGGGGCATATGTCGATGAAACTCGCCTGTACGGCAACTTCACCTCCCTAGCATTAGCGGTACAAGGGCAAGAAAACCAAGCGATTAAAGCCGAACTCATTTGCCCGCAAGACTTTTATGAGGTAAACGGCGTGGAAGTCAGCCTAGCCACTGTTTTACCCGAAAAAATGCACCAACAAGCCGAACAAACCATCTATCAGCTAACTGCCGACAACTACGAGCAACTCACCGACAGCCCGTTTGAAATCGCTGAGCAAGATGAATTTTGGTTCGATGTAAAAAGTGGCGAAAACACCATTCCCCACCGATTTGTGATTTCTGGCGTACACCACAGCGACCTTGAACGGCTAGAAACTGACCTTAGCAAAATTTGTCAAAGCTATGTCGATTGGCTCGGTGATACGCCGTTTGATGATTATCTGTTTATGACCATAGCAACTTCAAGCGACTATGGCGGGCTTGAGCACCTTGCCAGTACCAGTTTGATTACCCCACGAGATGACCTACCCACATTTTTTGAACAAGCTGAGCCAAGCGAGAGTTATCAACGCTTTTTGGGCTTGTGTAGCCATGAATATTTTCATGCGTGGTGGGTTAAAACCGTGCGTCCCGAAGTCTTTTTAACCGCCAATTTTAACCAAGAGACTTACACCACCTTGCTATGGGTGTTTGAAGGCTTTACCAGTTATGTGGATGATTTTATGCTACAAAAAAGCGGGGTTATTTCGCAACATAGCTATCTGAAGCTGCTTGCTGAACAAATCAATCGCTACTATCAAACCCACGGGCGCGCCTTGCAAAGCGTGGCAGAATCAAGCTTTGATGCGTGGATAAAACTATATCGTAGCGATGAGAACACCGCCAATGCCGGGATTAGCTACTACAACAAAGGCGCGCTGGTGGCGTTATGTTTAGACTTGACTTTGATAAACCATGGCAAACGTATTTTTGATGTGATAAAAGTTTTTTATGATAAAGCCAAAGCCCAAGATAATCGCCGTTTTGGTATGACGGACGCCAATCTAGATGACGTCATGAATGAATGTTTACCCAAAGAGGTTTGGCAAGATTTTAGAGCCAATTATATCGACGGCACCACAGAATTACCGCTATTTGAACTGTTGTCAGAACAGGGTGTGAGTATTGAGCAAAAAGACGATGATATTACTTGGGGCATGAAATATATGAGCGAGCCTACTGGGTTAAAAGTGCAACGTGTTGTGCGAAATAGCCAAGCCGCCGCTGCAGGGATTTCTGCTAATGACGTCATCGTGGCAATTGATGGGTTAAAGGCGAGCGAAAAATGGCTAAAATCTACGGCTAAAACCCAAACAATTAGTGAAGACCCTGCCGTGTGTCATGTATTTCGCCGTGATGAGCTGCTGGTGCTTGAAGTGCCACCCGTGAGCGACTCGCATGTTAAACAACCGCTAATATGGACGCTGTTAGCGGGTGAAAATACAAGCCTCACCAAATGGCTGCAGTGGAAATAACTTGCAAAAATAAAGCAAATCTAGTAAAATTCGGCTTCCAATTTTATCAATCCATCCTGTGTTGGCTTTAATCGGTTGGGTGTTTGGGTGAATTTTTAGCAAAATAAAGATTCATGCCACGCATACTAACTGCAGACCAAAGGGCAGGATAATGACTAGAGACCTAACCATGCGCGCAGATATCCATCCAGCTTATCAAGAAGTTTTATTCCACGACACCAACGCTGACGTTTACTTTTTAACTCGCTCTACTATCAAATCAAAAGTAACTCGCGAATACGAAGGTAAAGAATACCCATACGTCGCACTCGATATTTCAAGTGCCTCACACCCATTCTATACTGGCGAACAACGTAAAACCCAAAACGAAGGTCGTGTGGCAAGCTTCAACAAACGTTTCGGCGCATTTGCAGGTCGTAACAAAAAATAAGTTTAATCGCTTATTATCAAAAACCCTTTGCAATCGCGAAGGGTTTTTTATTGGCTGGAATGGGACATACTAGACAGTCACTAACAATACGCCAAAAAAAGCCCACCGAAGTGAGCTTTTTTTGGGTTTATTTATTTAGGTTTAATAGGAATGAATTTTTACGTTTTTCGGTAGTAACAATTCTTTTTTGAGTGGCAACTGCGGTGATAACTCAAACAAGGCGCGGCGATATACATTACGTTTAAATGCCACCACTTGGTTAAGTGGATACCAATAACTGACCCATTCCCAGCGGTCAAATTCAGGTTTTGCCGTATCAAAACGGATATGTTCTACATTGTTCTCATCTAGCTGGAGCAAAAACCATTTTTGTTTTTGTCCAATACACAAAGGATATTGTCCTTGTCGTACAAAACGTTTTGGCAACCGATAACGCAGCCAATTTTGGGTTTGTGACAACACTTTGACATGCTGAGGATACAGTCCGACTTCTTCCCACAATTCTCGATACATTGCATCAAGCGGCGTTTCACCAAAATCAATGCCACCTTGTGGAAACTGCCAAGCATCGTGACCCACGCGTTTTGCCCACAGTACTTGTCCGTGTGTATTTGCCAAGATGATACCTACGTTGGCTCGAAAGCCGTCTGCATCAATCATGACGATTACCTTCAATTTAATGGTTAAAATCGGCAGGCAATCACATTATCAAGTTTTTTGGGTCGCAAGGTTTACACACATCCTTGCAGACCATTATTAAAGTTTTGGTCAATCAAATCATCGGGCATAAACCCATCTCTACCAACAGACGCTTATTTTATTATTATTACTAAAAAACATGGACAATGTAATCACTGCCTTTATTACCCACTATTAAACCAGTTTTTATGTCAAAAGTGTAATGTTTATTTGCTATAAATTGTTTCACGGACATAAAAAGCGCATAATATCGCTTGATTTTATACAGAATATTTTTTTAAAAAATTAAAACATCTGGGGATAGTATGAAAGCAACGGTAAATTGGTTAAAAAACGAAGACATTAATTTTGCAGCCGTGACTGAAAATGGCAATAAAATTATCATGGATTCAACCGAAAAATTGGGTGCAAAACCCATGGAAATGGTTTTGATGGGGCTTGGTGGCTGTGCCAGTTATGATGTGGTCAGTATCCTGCAAAAAGCCCGTCAAGCGGTGAGCGATGTAGAGTGTCAGCTATCGGCTAAGCGTGCCGACACGATTCCTGCGGTATTTACTGATATTCATTTGCATTTTGTGGTCAAAGGCAATGCTATCAAAGAAGCGCAGGTTAAAAAAGCCATCGAATTATCGGCAGAAAAATACTGCTCAGCCAGTCGTATGCTAGAAAATGGCGGTGTCAAAATCACCCATGACTATGAAATCATTGATGATACCTCTAGTGAAATGACTGATAAAACGGTTAAAGGTTAGGGAATAACGGCATGTTTTCCTACTTAAGTGCTATCCCTGCCACCAATAGCAGCGTGGTGCTGGCAATGATGGTTGCCAGTTTATTGCCCTTGGTGTTTGCGATATTGGCAAAGGTCTTTGGCGGATTTAAAAGCAAAGACAATGCCAATCCGCGCGAGTTTTTGGGTAAACAAACGGGCGCGGCAGCGCGCGCCAATGCCGCGCAGCAAAATAGCTATGAAACCTTGCCAGTATTCTTGGCAGCGGTGATTGTGGCGTTGCTATTTTTTGTACCGCTATCAGTGGTGACCCAGTTGGCGTGGTTGTATGTGATATTACGGATTATTTATGGGTTGGCGTATATTGCCAATTGGGCAACTTTTCGCTCAATCATTTGGGCACTGAGCCTAGCATGTCCAATGATGCTGTTTTATCTTGCGATTCGGTTGAGTTAGTTTTTATAATCTAGAACAACTTTTGAATTTATTTTAAGATTGACGGTGCTACTTGTAGTATCGTCAATTTTTTTTAATCTAGTTGAAAAATTTTTGAAGTTGATAAATTAATTCATATTCAAATTTGGTAATAGAAATATGTATTTAGAAGATAGTACTCAATCACGCAAAAAAATACTCATAGGAAGGGTAAGGGAAATTATTGATATTTCTTATAAAATTCTTATCCAAAAAATTGGCAATGGTACTATCAATGCGTGGAATGAAGCTTCATTTCAGCTGGAATTTGGTAGCATTTTAAAAACGGTCGGGAACTTATACGAGTTTAGTACAGATGATAAGTTTCATATGGAATTTGAGAGTGGCAAATTACTAAATGCAATAACTAATAAAAGTAAATCGAAAAAAGCAAGAATAGATATTTATATGGAATATAAAAATCCTAATTTAAGCGTTAAAACAGCGATTGAATTAAAATTTTTTAAGCGTGAAAATTATAGAGAGCCAAATAATCGCTATGATGTTTTTCAAGATATAAGAAATTTAGAAATCTATAAAAATAATGATATAGATTTATGTTTTTTTGTTTTAGGTACAAATCATCCTCATTACTTCAATGCAGAACAATATTCACTCGATACTTCTGATTTTGATTTTAGGCAAGGAAGTATATATAAAAAGGGCACATCTCTAATTTATAATACACAAAAACCTTATGGTGCTGAAATTGTTTTGGATAGTGATTATGAGTTTAAATGGCAGGAAATAGGGAATTTTTATTTCTTAAAACTCGAGGTTTAAAACAAGTATCAATTAAGACAGATATACATCTAATCAAAGATATTTAGCTAATAATTTTAACATCTCATCAAGATTTTTAATTTTTTTGGCATTTTGCCAAAGCTCGCTGGCTTCTTCATAGCCTTGGGTTAACATGCCAAGCCATTGTTTGTAACGTCCCACCAGCATATTGTCGCTACGGGCATGTCCTTGCAAAAACGCAATTTGTAGCTTAAGTAGCGTGTGCCAAGCCATATTTTCTGCCCTGTCACCTTTATCCATCGCTTTGATTTGATTCACTAAGTCAGGACGAGTGACCGCACCACGTCCGAGCATGATATGTGGGGTGTTGGCTTGTTTGCGGCAACGCATGGCTTGTTCAGTCTGCCAAATTTCGCCATTGGCAATAATCGGTAAGCTTAACCGCTGGGTCAGGGGCGCGATTAACTCCCAATAGGCAGGGGGTTTATAGCCTTGGGTTTTGGTACGGGCGTGGATGGTCAGCCAACTGGCATTGGCTGATTGCACCGCATCGCCGATTTCTTGGGTTAGTGAGGTATCTTCATAGCCGAGTCGGATTTTTGCTGATACAGGCGTATCTGATGGTACGGCTTGGCGTACTGCATGGATGATTTGATACAAGGTTTCAGGTTCGGTGAGCAACACCGAGCCACCGCGGTGACTATTGACAGTTTTAGCAGGGCAACCAAAGTTAATATCAATGGCTAACGCACCAAGCTCGACCGCTTTGACGGCATTACCTGCCATCAAGTCGGGCTCACTGCCCAATAACTGTACATGTACTGGCGTGCCGTGAATGGTTTTGCCTTTTAAACCATCCTCATGCAAAAGTTCGGGTACAAATTTATAAAACACATGCGCGGGCAGGACGTGCTGGGTGACGCGAATGAACTCACTCACCGTCCAGTCGTAATGCCCGATACTGGTTAAAATATCCCGCATCAATGGGTCGGTCAGTCCTTCCATCGGCGCAAGGACAATTTGCGGCTGGGTAAAATCGGTGCTAAACTGCGATAAGTGACTAGCCATAAATCACCTTTTTATCTTTGAGTCCGTGAATCAAATCTTGAATATTAAAAATATCCAAATTTATCTTGGCGCGCGTACAGGCGACATACAATAAGCGCAATTCTTCGGGGGAGATTTTTACCGCCTGAGAAGTCACATCATAATAAAAATCATTGTCAATTTGCACCCGTGACCATTCCAACCCTTTGGCTTTATGCGCTGTAGAGATGATATAGTCGGCTTTGTCCAGTGTGGTCAAGCTATTGATTGCCTGGTTTAGCGTTTCGGTGCCATGTTCATCGACCAGTTTGACGAGGGTTTTTAAATCGCTGCCTTCGCTCGTCTCGCTATAATCCTGCACGTCGCGCCAATTGTTAAAGTAGGCAAGCTCAGGCACACCATACGCCGCTTGTCCTTTTTTTAGACGTTCGGCAGATTGGCTAAATTTAAGCAAACGGTCTGTATCAGCTTGTAGCGCAACTTTATGTCCCATTTTAAGCCCAGATAACAGATTGACCATGGCACTGGCATTGGTACGGCAAAGAATGGCATCTTTTTGACCATGCACCATACTTTTGCCTAAGGTAGACGCCATCGCAGGATTGCCGCGCAGTGGCACCTCTTCTTGCAGCGCTTTTAAAAACCCATTCGCCACATCAGCAATTTGGTCGCCAAATCGAAACGATTGGGTAAGCAAGGTTTGGGGTAGCGGCAGGCGCTTCATGGCATTGACAGCGCCGCGCCATTCATAGATTTGCTGATGCGCGTCACCCACATAGATAACTTGGTTGGGCTGATTGGACAAAATCCCCATCATCAAGGGGTCGGCATCTTGCGCTTCATCAAATAAGATAAAATCCGCAGGAATCACCGGTTTAGATAGCGCCCAGAGTTTAAGGTAAATATCATGCCCAATCCCGCCAGGGTGGCGCGGGTCAATCGACTGTTGCCAGCGGCGCTCTACATACGGGTATAAGGTATCGCGCAGCTGCTCAGCTTCACTGGCAACCAACCAGTCAGGAAACTGCAAATGGCGCGGCGCGGGGTAACTGGCATGGGTACTACAAAACGTGCTCACCGCATCGGACACAAATCGCGCTTGTCGCTCTGGCGTTAAGGTCACAAACTGGCTTTTGCCTTCAATTTGGCGTTTGACTTGCACAGGGGTCAACCCCAAATCTGAGGCGAGGCGACTGGGAGAAAAACGCGGTAGTTGCAGTTTTGCGGTGATATCGCGAGCGGTATGACGAAATGCCAATGAGTGAAAAGTACGACAGTCAACATGGTGGGGGAATTTACGCTGCGCTTCTGCAGCAATTGCTTTGTTAAATGCCAAATAAACCCCACGACCACGTAGCTGATTGCCAATCAGATTAAGCGTGGTGGTTTTGCCTGCGCCTGCATACGCCACCACCTTAAACGACTGGCGCGTGAGTGCCATATCGACAGCCTGCTGCTGCTCACCCGTTGGGCGTTGGGTCGGGCTGTGGACAGGGGATTGATTGGGGATAACGCTGGGGTTTGACATAAGGCCATTGCTAAAAGAAAAGTGAGCTATTTTAGCAAAATTTGGCAAGTTTTGCTCAGTTTCCTTTATTTACTAGGCATTTATTTACTAGCGTTTATTTACTAAGTGGGGATGAATGAGAGGTTGATTCGATTTTAGCTGTATCCCGCCAGATTAGCTGTTGTTCTGTAATAACGCTTTCTCTTTAACCAATACCCGCGCCATCACTAGACCGAGTTCAAACAATAACCACATCGGGATAGCCAGCATCACCATCGACAAGCCATCTGGCGGTGTCACCAATGCCGCAATACCAAAACAACCCACGATGATGTAACGGCGTTTTTGCGCCAAGCTATCCACCGTCACTACCCCAGCCAACACCAGTAGCAGTGTCAACACAGGAATCTCAAAGGTTGCCCCAAACACCAAAAACAGCTTGAGCACAAAATTTAGATAGCTTTCGATATCGGTCATCGGTAGCACATTGTCGGGGGAGAATTTGATAAAAAAAGCCAGCACGCTTTTGAGCACGACATAATAGGCAAACGCAATCCCCAGATAAAACAAAATCACCGATGACAATAGCACGGGTAGGGCGATACGTTTTTCATGCTTATACAGCCCTGGTGCGATAAACGACCAAATCTGGTACAAAATATACGGCATTGCCAAGATAACAGCTAGATACAGCGTCAATTTAATCGGTGCCAAAAATGACGAGGTGATATCGGTTGCAATCATAGAAGAATTGACTGGCAACAACGCCGTTAACGGGGCGGAAAAAATATCGTAGATTTCCCGCGAAAAGCCCGCCAATGCCAAAAAAATCACCAATACCGCCGCAAAACCGTGAATCAAATGACGGCGCAGTTCAATCAAATGCTCAGTAATGGGCATATCTACCAGAGTGTTGTCTTGCGATGGTCTATCATCTTTAGCTTGTTCAATGGCTAATTGTTCAGGCGTTTTTTTGGTTTTGATAAGCTTAATCACTGGGCAACTCCACCCAAACTTGACAACTTGTGCAGTAGCGGATCGGCTTGATAATTGGGTAAAAACGGTGGATTGGGAAGACGTCTGACACGGTCATAATCACTGAGCAAAAACCAACGATAATACATTGGCTCAGTGGCAGCAAATAGGGCTTCATGTAAGTCTTTAGCCACTGCATCGGCTTCGACATCAGCTTCTAGACTCAGCAAATAATCATCTGCTTTAGTTTCTGTCAGATAAGATTCGTCAGATGGCTTGTCTAGTGAATTATCTAGTGGCTTGTCTGGTAAAAGCGCGGTGATATCCGTTGTTGGCTTAGCTAAATGACTAGGTGGCTTATGATTGGAAGGTTCATGACTGGGTGATTCATGGCTGAGTGGTTCAGGGGGTAGTCTAACTGCGTTAGTATCATGAACAAGACTAGGGGTTGTATCAGCCGATTGATTGTGAGCTTGCATCGAAGGCACTTTGCCATGTTGCTGTAGTTCGCTCACACTGCTGCGCAGCGCTTCCATCTCGCGCTTCATATCAACTTCAGCTTGGCGGATTTTTTCCAGCTCAAGCTGCATTTGCTTGCGCGTTTCGGCAAGATCAAGTTCCGCTTCAATTTCTGATTGCAGTGTTGCAACCGTACGGCGGAATTTGGCATACCACTGACCTGCAGTACGCGCCGCTTGGGGGAGTTTTTCAGGGCCCAGCACAATCAGTGCAATCGCCCCAAATAACAGTATTTCGGAGAAACCTATATCAAACATAACAACCGTGGCAGCTAGGGATTAAAAACCAAAGAAAAAGTAACGACTAGGGTTTAAACGTTATGTTTATCTTGTTGGGTCTGCGTGGTATTGAGTTCAGCTTTTTCGTGTTCAAGGACACGGTTTTTGTTCAGATGCTGCTCGTTTTCATCTTTGACCGCATCTTTAAAGCCTTTAACGGCACCACCCAAATCTTTACCGGCATTTTTCAGTTTTGAAGTGCCAAAAATGACCACAACAACAACCAGTAAAATTAACCAATGTGTGATTGAGAAACTACCCATGAGAATATCCTTTGATTAACCTTGACAATAGGGGTGAGGACAATATGAATTTGCAGTGTAACACATAACCATTGCGTTGACATAACTGTGCAAAAAACGGTGTGCAACACGGCGAATTTTTTGCACTGATAGCCAGCAATACTCAGGAATTATCGACTGTTTAGTGGCGCTTACTTAAGGGATTTGACGTGCGGCTTTTTCATCGATACCCGATAAGCCAAAACGTCTTGCCAATTCATTGGTGACAGCCCAAGACGGTATATTAAACCATGCCAATGTGACCATTGTGTGAAACCAAACATCAGCAACTTCATATACCAAATCTTTCACCGCGGTATCATCGGCGACGGCTTCATAAGGGGTATCGTTGGCAATGTTGATATCTTTGGCAGCGATAATGGCTTCGGTGGCTTCTTCACCGACTTTTTCTAAGATTTTGTTGATACCTTTATGGTATAAGCTTGCCACGTATGAGCTATCAGGATTGGCATCTTTACGCTCAATCAATACTTTATCTAACGCGGTTAAAATATCCGCTGACGTCGTAGGGGTTTGTGTCGGATTGCTTGAAAGCTGCGAGTGTTCATGAGTTGGTTTAGCGTTGTCACCATAAATCGCATCAGGGTCTTTGATGATCGCATCAGTGATTTGCCATTGTAGCTGTCCGTGGTCATCGGCAAGCAGACGATAAAAACAAGACTGCCGACCCGTGTGGCAAGCAATCCCCCCCACTTGGGTGACTGATAACACAATCACATCAGCATCGCAGTCTAAGCGGATTTCATGGACTTGCTGAAAATGCCCAGAGCTTTCGCCTTTGTGCCATAATTTACCGCGAGAGCGTGACCAATACACGGCTTGCATTTTTTCAGCAGTCAGACGTAATGACTCGCGATTCATCCATGCCATCATCAAAATGCGCCCGGTATGAAAATCTTGAGCGACTGCAGGCATGAGCCCATTGTCATCAAATTTTAGTGTATCTAGCCAATTCATATTCACGCCCTGTATCATACTATGCAAGCTCTAACCAAAAAAAAGCACCCATCAAGCGATGCGTGCATTTATCATAATTCATCAAGCCCTAAATCTCAAAGGGTTTCACATCTAAGGCTTCTTTGATGGTAGCTGATAACGGGATTTCTTGGCTTTGACGATAGTCATACGCCACAAAGCCCATTTTGGCATACGCCACCAAGGAGTCATCAAACATCCGCGAGACTTTAAACACAAAATCCCCACCCAAATCGGTTAAATGCTGCACGCCGACTTCAAATAACAGTTCTTCACGCGCTCGTGCCCGATCAAGTATTTGGGTCTCGATATGATTAATGACCAAGCCTTGGTACTCAGTATTAACCTCTTTAATGCCTTTTGAATATAAAAAACGAAAACGGGCTTCGGTAAGCAATGCCACCAAATTTTCAACCGTTAAATGTTGTGCTAATCCAATTTCGGTATTGCGCACGCGCATGACGGTCTCAAACACGAAATGGGCAACTTCAATATTTGTGCTTAACGTTGACAAGAATTCTAACCTCATGATGTTGATGTTGATGTTGATGTTGATGTTGATGTTGATGTTGATAAGAGAGTATTACACATTAAACTTTTCAGAAACTTAAGAGCACGATAAATACCTTAAGGTCAAACAAACTAACGTAAACTGTGTCCAAAATAGGGCTCACTTATCACTTTTAGCCAATTTAACCGCAGTTTTCATAAACTAATTTGTTAACTTAATTAATGTAATTCCGTGATAGATTTACCAAGTCTTTATGCTAAGTAATTGATATAATTTATTTTTTAAAAATTCTACAAACAGCCCTTAATAATAATTTATCTATTATAGTAGAGAAATATTAAAGTAACATCAATAAAATAGATGTCAAAGAAAAATTAGTGATAACATTAGCGTGCATTCACGAATGATTTTTGATAAAATACCGCCTCCCACCTCAAGGCAAAAAATCCAGTGTGATGAGGATTTTTTGACAAACAGGTTAACTTCACTTGATAAAGATGTTTAATCCTTGTCAAAAACGAACAAGAGGCTATCATGAAATTAAAAACTCGCCGTGGTGCTGCCAAGCGTTTCAAAAAAACTGGTAACGGTATCAAACGCAAACAAGCATTCAAACGCCACATTTTGACCAAAAAATCTCCTAAGCGTATCCGTCAATTACGTGGATGCAAATTGGTACACGTGTCTGATGAGAAACGTGTTTACCGTATGTGTCCTTACCTATAATTTATAGGTATTCAATCAACTGATATTACAAAACTTTAGGAGTAAATTATGGCTCGTGTAAAACGTGGTGTACAGGCAAATCGCCGTCATAAAAAAGTATTGGCTCGTGCAAAAGGTTATTACGGTGCGCGTTCTCGTGTTTTCCGTGTTGCTGTACAAGCAGTTACCAAAGCTGGTCAATATGCGTATCGTGACCGTCGTAACAAAAAACGTTCATTCCGTCGTTTATGGATTGCACGTATCAATGCGGGTGCGCGCCTAAATGGCTTAAGCTACAGCCGTATGATCAACGGTCTGAAAAAAGCCAGCATCGAAATCGACCGCCGTGTATTAGCAGACATCGCTATGCATGACGCGCAAGGTTTTACGGCGTTGGCAGAAAAAGCAAAACAAGCACTGGCTGCTTAATTTGTTTTAAAGCGATTTTTCAAAAAGCCATTAAGTGCAAGCTTAATGGCTTTTTTTATCGCCATATTTTAGTTAAAATGCCTATCACTATTGATAACCAAGATTGCAATGCTCATGACAGAAATAACGACTGACAAACTTATCCAATATTCTGAAAATTTAACCGATATCACCCAAGACCAATTCACCCAATTTGTTCAAGATGCCAAAGCCTTAATCAGCACCGCACAAAACCCCCAAGACCTACAAAACATCCGCGTGACTTTAACGGGCAAAAAAAGCCATTTGACCACCTGGTCAAAACAGCTGGGCGGACTCGATGCCGACGGCAAAAAGACCATCGGCGGTATGCTGCATCAAGTACGTGCCCAAATCAATGACAGCCTACAACAAGCGCAAAGCGATTTAGAAGCCAAAGCCTTGGCTGCCAAACTTGCCAACGAATCCATTGACATCACCCTGCCAGCACGTGGACAACAAGCGGGTAATTTGCACCCTGTCACCATGACTGCTGAGCGTATGCAAGGGTTTTTCCGTCAAGCAGGTTTTGAAGTCGCAACAGGTCCTGAAGTTGAGAGCGACTACTACAACTTCGAGGCGCTAAATATTCCAAGCCATCACCCAGCGCGCGCCATGCACGATACCTTTTATTTTAATGCCAATTATGTGCTACGTACCCATACCAGTTCGGTGCAAATTCGCACGATGGAAAAAGGCAACCTGCCGATTCGTATCATCTGTCCAGGACGTGTGTATCGCAACGACAGCGACCAAACCCACTCACCGATGTTTCATCAGCTTGAAGGTTTATATGTCAGCGAATCGACCAATTTTGCTGAGTTAAAAGGCTTGATTCATGAGTTTTTGCAGGCGTTTTTTGGTCGCAAACTTACGGTGCGTTTTCGCCCGTCGTATTTTCCATTTACTGAGCCGTCTGCAGAAGTGGATATCCTTGCCGATACTTATGCAGGTGGGGGCAAGTGGCTAGAAGTGATGGGCTGCGGTATGGTGCATCCAAAGGTATTGTCCGATAGCGGTATTGACCCGACCAAATACCAAGGCTTTGCATTTGGGATGGGGATTGAACGCTTTGCCATGTTGTATTATGGGGTAAATGATTTACGCTTGTTCTATCAAAATGATGTCAGATTTTTAAAGCAGTTTGCTTAGGGGAAAACAATGAAAATTAGCGAAAACTGGTTACGCCAATGGGCAAACCCAAACTTAAGCGCTGAGCAAATTGGCGAACAACTGACGATGGCAGGCTTAGAGCTTGATAGCTTGGATAAAGTCGCCAAAGACTTTAGTGGTGTGGTGGTCGGTGAAGTGATTGACGTCACCCAACACCCCGATGCCGATAAACTGCGCGTTGCCAAAGTGAATGTCGGTGAGCATAGCGAAGCACCCCTACAAATCGTTTGCGGTGCACCCAATGTCGCGGTTGGCGTGCGTGTGCCTGTGGCACTGGTGGGCGCCAAACTGCCGCCTGCACAAGGGGATGAACCCTTTAACATTAAAAAAGGTAAACTGCGCGGCGTAGAATCGCACGGTATGCTGTGCGGTGGTAGTGAGATTGACTGTGATGATGGTGTTGATGGCTTGTTAATTTTGCCAAATGATGCGCCCATTGGCATGGATATACGAGCGTATCTTGGCTTAGACAATCATGTGCTAGATATTTCAATTACCCCAAACCGGGGGGATTGTTTTAGTGTGCGCGGTATCGCCCGTGAGCTTGCAGTACTCAATGATTTAACATTTCAACTGCCCTTTGACAACATCACCGCAGCTGTGACCGACAACGATAGCCCAGCGGTTAGCGTGGAGACCACGGACTGCCCGCGTTATTACGCGCAATTGGTCAGTGGGCTGACAGGCACCACGCCATCACCTGATTGGATGAAACAAGCCCTGAATGCCTCAGGCGTCAAGCCACGTAATCTACTGGTGGATGTTACCAATTACGTATTACTTGAGCTCGGTCAGCCGCTGCATGCGTTTGATGCCGACAAGTTGGTGGGCGCAATTATCGTGCGCCATGCCCAAAAAGGCGAAACCCTTGAGCTTTTAAATGAGCAAACCATTACCTTACAAGGTGATGAGCTGGTGATTGCCGATGAACAAGGTGTCATTGCGTTAGCAGGGATTATGGGTGGGCTTCGCACCGCAGTGACCGATAGCACGACCCGAGTGGTAATCGAGAGCGCATTTTTCAAACAGTTGGCGATTGCAGGTAAAGCACGCCGTTTTGGCTTGCATACCGATGCGTCACAGCGTTTTGAGCGGGGTGTTGATTTTGAATTGCCAAAATTGGCACTCGACCGCGCGGTCAATCTATTGGCAACATTTGGCAAGGGCTCAAGTGAGGTTAAGGTCGGTCAAATCACGCTGGTTGAAAACACCGCTGAACTGCCAAAACGTACGCCAGTGACGCTACCGATTGTCAGTATCAATAAATTGTTAGGCGCGGATATCGCCACCGACAAAGCCATTGAGATTTTAGAGAGTCTACAAATCAGCACCGAGGTACAAGGCGAAAATCTGGTTGCCACGCCGCCGAGCCATCGTTTTGATATCGCCTTGCCCGAAGATTTGATTGAAGAAATCGCCCGCATTTATGGCTATAACAATATTGCCAACAAACTGCCGGCGTTTACCAGTAACTTGTTTGACAATAAACGCCAAAATGATCTGCATAACTTAAAAATGAGCTTGGTCAATCAAGGTTATTTTGAAGCAGTGAGTTTTAGTTTTAGTGATGCCAAAGTCGAAGCTTTGTTTGATGGGGCGCATTTTGCTGCACCACTCGCGCTTGCCAATCCAATCTCAAGTGACTTAGCGGTCATGCGTCGTACCCTGCTGTCTAGTTTGTTGCCTTGTGTGCAATATAACTTAAACCGTCAACAAAACCGCGTGCGTCTGTTTGAGACGGGTCTGCGTTTTGATGGCAGTGATATCGCAAGCTTAAACCAAGTGGACACCTTGGCGATGGTGGCAGTCGGCAGCACTCATCCAGAGCAGCATCATGACAGCCGTGTGATGGATTTTTATGACCTAAAAAATGACGTCGAATCGGTTTTTCCGCGGTTTGCGCAGTCTGCTATCCGTTATCAACGTAGCGAGCAGCCGTTTTTACACCCCGGTCAAAGTGCCGATGTACACTATCAAGGCAAGGTGATTGGCTGGTTAGGTCAGTTGCACCCACAGATTGCCAAAGCCTTGGATTTGCCGACCAGTTGGGTGGCACAGCTGAATTTACAGGCGGTGATTGACATGCACCAGCAGGCATTGACCATCATGACGCCAAGTAAATTCCCACAAGTACGCCGTGATATCGCTGTAGTGGTAGATAAGTCGATTGCTATGCAATCAATGAAGGATACTATCAAACAAGTCGGGGGCGAGCTATTAAAAGATGTGTGGTTGTTTGATGTATATGCTGGCAGTAACCTGCCTGAAAACCAACAATCGCTTGCTTTTGCACTGGTGTGGCAAGACGTCGAAGCCACGCTTTCTGACGAGCGTATTAATGCACAAATGGAAGCTGTCATCGCTGCGCTACATGAGCAGTATCACGCAACGCTACGTATGTAATCTTGGACTAGCAAATTATGACAGTCGATACAATGTTTTTCTTTGATTTTAAAGTAAAAATAACTATCGACTGTATTTGCTAGAATCGCTAGAATAGGAACATTTAGTAGGGTGGGTATGATAATGAATATGCAAGTTGAAGGAAAAACCTTAACCAAATTAGAAATGATCAATCATTTGATGGAAAATTTGGGCATGACGCGCCAAGACAGCCGCGCATTTGTGGAGAATTTTTTTTCAGAGTTGTCGGAGACGTTGACCAAAGGTCACCAAGTCAAGCTATCGGGGTTTGGTAACTTTGAAATCAAGGATAAAAGCCAACGTCCAGGTCGCAACCCAAAGACTGGCGAGATGGTTCATGTCACAGCGCGCCGCGTTGTTACCTTTAAAGCGGGGCAAAAAATGCGTCGCAGTATTGAAGATAAACTATTCACAGAATAACGCGCTTTATTATTTTTTAGATTATTTCCAGTTAATTTAGGCGTTTTAAAATCAATTAACGCATTTTGACCATAAAACATTCTGTCTATAAATTTTAACCATAAAAAAAAGAAGCTTAATGCTTCTTTTTTTATGCCAATCATGCCACTATTTGGCAGCAGAGGCGGTTGCACTGGCAGCTGCTGGTGTCGCAGGGTTTTCACCCCAGATAGCTGGGTATTTGTAACCTGGGAAAGTTTTGTGGGCGTATTGTTTAAATTCTTCTGAATTATACGCATTGGTCACGTCTTTTACCCATTGTGTGTCTTTGTCTTTGGTGCGAATCGCTGACCAGTTGACATACGCATAGCTAGGTTCTTGGAACAGCGCTTCAGTCAATTTGATACCTGAGCTGGTCGCATAGTTACCATTGATGACTGCAAAGTCAACGTCAGAGCGCGCACGTGGTAATTGTGCCGCTTCTAGCTCTACCAATTTGATATTTTTTGGGTTTTCTGCGATATCATTTTTTGATGCAGTCAGTGGGTTGATATTGGCTTTAAGTTTTACCCAGCCTAGTTCGTTGAGCATTACCAGCGCGCGTGCAAAGTTGCTTGGATCGTTCGGTGCAGCCACGGTGGTACCGTCTTTGACTTGTTTTAGGTCATTTAATTTACCTGGGTAGATGCCAAGCGGTGCGGTAGGCACTTGGAAGGCTTCAACGATATCTAAGTTGTTGTCTTTTTTGAAAGTATCAAGATAAGGTTTGTGTTGGAACACGTTGATATCAATATCGCCATCGGCTAAGGCTTTATTTGGGCGCACATAGTCAGAGAATTCAACCAATCTGACTTTATAGCCTTGTTTTTCTAACTGCGGTTTTACAGAGTTTTTGACCATGTCACCAAAGTCGCCCACAGTAGTACCAATCACAATTTCAGATTTATTCGGGTCGATACCTGTGCTTGCCGCTGCCGTGGTCGTGGTTGAGCTTGCGGTGGTCGTGGTTGTAGTTGTGGTGGTGCTGGCTTGTGCTGTGGTTTCGGTTTTGCTTTCTGGTTTGCTACAACCGACTAGGGCAATCCCTGCCACCCCTACAGTTGCTAATAGCTGCGCGATATGGCTTGATAAATGCGTTAATTTCATACATAACTCCAAAAAAGAAAAAATAAACGGATAAAATAATCAGCTTACCTTAACATACCTATAAAAAAAATGTTATTGAGAGTTAACCTATGGATATGAAATTTTTTCATAATTCCTAGAAAAACCATCAATAACAATTTTTTAAACAGCCATCAGCTAAAATTAACGTTTATCCAGACGGTGCGCCAAAATATTACCAACCGATTGGATAATAATCACCATCACCACCAATAGAATCACCATAAAAATCATTACATCATTTTGGTAGCGGTTATAACCATAACGAATCGCCAAATCACCGAGTCCGCCACCCCCAATCATACCCGCTGCCGCACTGTAAGAGAGTAAACTAATCATCAAGGTAGTAATACTCAAAATCAAACTTGAGCGTGACTCGACCAATAACACACTGCGAATAATCGTCCCTGTACTTGCACCCATCGATAACGCCGCTTCGATGATACCTTTTGGCACATCACGCAGATTTTGCTCAACGAGCCTAGCAAAGTAGAAAATACCTGCGACACTCAAAGCAAGCGATGCCGCGATTGGACCAATGGTGGTACCGACAATGAGGCGAGTGACAGGAATAATCACAATCATCAAAATCACAAACGGAAAAGCACGCATGATATTGGTAAAGTTGCCAAGTCCTGCATACAGCGATTTGTTGTCGGCGAGCTGATTTTTACTGGTCAAAAATAGCGCGACGCCGAGCAAGGTACCAAAGATAACTGACGCAACCGTTGAGATACCCACCATAATCAGCGTCTCCCAAAACGCTTGCCAAATTTCTGCCTTCATCCCCAAAAGATTATCAACCGCGCTTTGCCAAGTTAATGTATTTGCCATGAAATTACCCAACGATTCAATTTAAAACTTAAAAAATTATCCAGTCATCGACCATGTTTGTGCGCCGTTAATCATCACTGATTAGCAGTTGCCCAATCGGCGTGGTGGCATGAATTTGCCCCGAATGTACGTCAGCGACTTCTAGCAATCTGCCTTTATCAAGCAGAGCAACGCGGTTACACAGCTTGCGAATCACGGACATTTCATGGGTCACAATCACGATAGTGACGTTAAACTTGTCATTAATATCCTTGAGACAGGCTAACACCGATTTTGTTGTCGCAGGGTCGAGAGCTGAGGTGGGCTCATCGGCGAGCATTACATGAGGCTTGGGTGCTAAGGCGCGTGCGATACCTGCCCGCTGTTTTTGACCGCCAGAGAGCTGGGCAGGATAGTGGTTGGCGCGATTGACCAAATCGACAATTTCAAGGCATTCCATCACCCGCGGCATAATGGCTGCTTTTTCCCAACCTGCAATCTCTAGGGCAAAGGCAATGTTTTGTGCCACCGTGCGATTTGCCATTAGATTAAACTGCTGAAAAATCATCCCAATATTTTGACGGGCATGGCGCAAATCGTGGGTGGATAGTGAGGTCAGCTCCTTACCATCAATGGTGACAGTGCCGCTATCTGGGCGTTCAAGTAAATTAATCAAGCGTAGCAAGGTGGATTTGCCTGCGCCAGAATAACCCATCAAGCCAAAAATCTCGCCTTGTTGGATTGTGAGCGATGTCGGTTCTACCGCGGTAAACCAGTTGCCATCTTGGGTTTGGAAGCGTTTGGTAACTTTATCAATGGTAATCATGATAATAAAAAATTTTGCAGTGGCTAAAAGAAGGTAATTTTAGCACAGCTCGTCGTCAGCGTTTAGTCGCTTTAACGAATAAATAAATGCCGAATGGTGGGTTTAATTAAATAATAAAGGAGAAAAGCAAAAAAAATTGTGACAAAACTATAGGCAGAGTTAAAAGCGGTTACGATTGGGTGATAGGTAATGTGACCAAAAAGCGGGTATGACCATGCACTGTGTCGGTGATGATACTACCGCCATGGGCTTTGACAATCTGCGCGACCAAAGATAGCCCGAGCCCTGAGCCTTTTTTCTCTTGTTGTAACCGTACAAATGGGCTAAAAATATCGGTGCGTTTGTCTTCAGGAATGCCTGTACCTTGGTCGATAACCGCAATACATACCTGATGAAATTCTGGCAGGTGCACAACGTCAGATTTTTTACGGGAAAAAATAGACGATTTATTTTTTTGTTTGTTAGCCAGTTTGCTCGAAGTTGCCTCGCTATCTGCTGTGTCCGTTGCGGCGGGACTATTTGTCGATGACATTTCAGGGTCAACGGTGATGTCATCGCCGTTTGTGGGGTCACTGGTGGTGCTTTTTATAGGGGCGGGTGTGGCGGGAAAAGCCACTTTATCTTTTTGAGCATCGGTATCTTTTCCGGTATCGGTATGTTTTTGAGTATCGGTATCTTTTGTACTCTCTTGGATGGTTGGTAGAGCATCAATTGCCAGCTGATTACCCGCATCATCAATGGCGTACATCTGTACGGTCACAGGTGGGACGCCATGAAGATGGGCATTGTCGAGCAAATTACGCACCAGGTGGGTGAGAAGTTTGGCTTGTCCTTGGATGATAATATGACCACCCGTAAAGCTAGCTTGGGGGTAGTGCTGAATCTCGTTTTTAATTAACTCATATAAATCGACGTCTTCTACTTTTTCTATCGCATGACCGGCATCCATACGACTGACGAGCAAAATACTTTCCACCAAATCATTAAGACCCGTTAAATCACGGTTGATGGCATCGGCACGTTTTTGTACTTTATCTTGTATTGTTTTGTCAAAATGACTTGCCAGCATGGTCATCATTTCAACTTGTAGACGAATACGGGTAATCGGTGTGCGAATCTCATGAGAAGCATGCGCTAACAGCAGTTTATTGGCATTCATCAAGGTTTCGATACGCTCGGCGGTTTGGTTAAAACCGCGTGCCAAAATGGTAATTTCATCGTTGCCCACGGGCGTGACACGGGCAGAGAAATCGCCATCACCCAGTTGGGTGATTTGCCGACTTAGCTGATTGATACGCCATGTCATGGTACGTGCAATCATCCATAACATGCCCGACATGATGAGCAGCAGTAGCAAGGTGCCTGTCAGTAAATTAATCGCGGGCGAAATCGCACGGCGGTTACTAAGTTTTGATTGGTATAACAGCACATAACCTGATTGGCTATTGACTTGAATTTCGGTCGGGTGTTTTGGATCATCTCTAGGAAACAAAGAGGAAAAAAATGGCGGGTTTGGGGGTAAAGTGGCAGGCAGCCCACGCATGATCATAATCGCTTCGCCACTTTTGCCATCGTATAGACCAAATTTGGCGTTGAGTGAATCGCTATAGATATTAAAACTACGACGTACGAGGGCAAGTAAATAACGGGTTTCGAGGTTTTTTTGTTGGTCTTGAGCGGTACGTAGCTCCACTAGTAGCGGGTCTAGCTGCTGGGTGACTTGGCTGGCAATGACTTGGTGGCGGGTGTTGGCCGAAGTATCGTGTACCAAATGGCTTAAAACTACCATTGCCCCAGCAAAAATGACCAATGCCAGCATAACGCTGGCAAATAACTTGCTAAATACACTGTTAAATTTTATGCCGCTTAATCGCACACAGAATCCAGAAATCGTGGGTCATCATTGGCTATTATAATAGCTTTGCTAGCATAAATAACCAAGGATGATGACCTTTTGCGTGTTAAATTTGTCAAGCTATCTTACACTCTTACACTTGGTCAGTGGCAAACTGATAGCCGACACCACGCACTGTGATAATGCGTTTTGGCTGGCGAGGATTGTCTTCAATCAGCGCGCGCAGACGTGAAATATGCACATCAATGGCACGGTCGATGTTATCACTGCTGTCATCGTTTGGCATCGCATGCCAGAGCTGTTCACGGCTCAGTACTTTACCTGAGTGGGTAGCAAAGTAATGCAATAACTGAAACTGGTGGGTGGTCAAACGCACCGGCTCATCATCAATCGTCACTTCATGGCTGTCCGGATAAACCTTTAAGCGACCAAATACTAAGTTATCTTCTTTTTGCTGATGAAGCGGCAGGTCATGACGGCGCATGACCGCACGGATACGCGCCAATAGTTCACGCGGTTCAAATGGTTTTGAGACATAATCATCCGCGCCCATTTCAAGACCCAACACACGGTCAGTGGTGTCACCTTTGGCGGTGAGCATGATAATCGCCGTTTGCGCCAGACGACTATCTTTGTGCTGACGAATACGTTGACACACTTGCATGCCATCCATATCCGGCAACATCAAATCTAAAATTACCAAATCAATGGATTTTGCAGGGTTAAATAGCGTCTCTAGACCTTCTGTTGCGGTTGGGGCATGCTGAACCTCATAGTAGTTCATGCCCAAATATTCGCTAATCAACTCGGCTAAATCTGGATCATCCTCAATCAATAGTACGGTTTTAGTACCACTATTATTTTCTTCCATCACCAACTCCAAAAATTCTCTAAAATAAATCAGTTGTTATTATTGCTTTTGCTCATCAAAGCCAGGCTTCTATCATCAATCAAGAGCCTATTATCATATAGCAATAGACTGCCAATATGATAGTGTCTTACACAGATTTATAAAACTTCTTAGCTGCCAATCATACAGCTATCAATCACACAGCCCAATTAATGCATAGCCCAATTTAAAATTGTACTGGGCTACTCATTCTTAAGTTTCTTTACACTGTATAAAATTGTAATGAATTATTGCTTAAAGTGAGTCGTGGGGCTCTATGGTAGAGGTTTCTGCTTTCTTTTTAGCAAATAACCGAAAAAACCGCTGTTTGCCGTCATCTAAATAGGTATAAATCACAGGCACCACAATCAAGGTCAATAAGGTTGAAGTAATCACCCCGCCAATAATGGCGTGTGCCATCGGTGCTTGCTGCTCCGACCCTTCACCAATACCCAGTGCCAGCGGTATCATCCCCATCACCATAGCAGCGGTAGTCATCAAAATGGGGCGCAGGCGCGTTTGCCCTGCGAGCATAATAGCTTCTGTACGGCTCAAACCGTTTGATAAGGATTCTTTAATAAAATCAATGAGCAAAATCGCATTTTTACACACCAATCCCATCAGCATGATAATGCCGATGATAGAAAACATATTAAGACTAGAGCCAAATAAAAATAATGCAAAGAACACCCCAATCAGCGATAACGGCAGCGATGCCATAATCGCCACAGGGTATAAAAAGCTATTAAACTGTGACCCTAACAACATATAAATAAACACGATTGCCAGTCCAAGCGCGGTTGTGGCGTAGCCGATGGATTCGGCCATGTCCTTATTAGAGCCTTGTACCGCAAAGCTGTAACCGGGCGGCAGTTTCATTTCGTTTTGGATTTTTGTGATATCCGCGCCGATATCACCTGCCGGTCTGCCGTCCGTGTTGGCTTGGACTACCACCTCACGAAACAGCGAACGCCGGTTGATTTGCGGTGCACCTAAGGTTTCACTAAAATTCGCCACTTGCGATAGCGGCACTAGCACTGGTTGACCATTTTGATCCGTACGGCTTGATGACAAGTACATGGATTGTAGTTGCGAGATGGTCTGGCGGTTGTCGTCATTTAAGCGCACGTTGACATCGATATTGTTGCCGTTGTCATCTTTAAAGGTGCTCACATTGTCACCGGCCAGCAGCGGGCGTAATGCTTGTCCGATTTGCCCAATCGAAAGACCGGCGTCATTTGCTGCTTCTCGGTTAATGGTGACATTGACCATGGATTTGGGCTGTTTAAGCGTGCTTTCCAAATCTACCAAGCCATTGACGTTTGAGAGTTTTTGCATAAACTCATTGGATAAACGTTGCAGCTCATTTAAATCATTGCCTTTGATGGATATCATAATCGGCTTAAGGCCACCGCTGACCGCCATGGCAGCGGCTGCCACTGAGGTGACTTTAATGCCGCCTACCTGCTGCAATTGCTCACGCATGGCACGGTTTAAGGCATCTAATCCGCGCGTGCGCTCATCTTTGGGTACTAATGATACATTCACTTGTACCCGATTGTTGCCGCTATACGACATCGCATTAACCGTGGCATAAGTATTGGTAACCTCGGGAAAACTTTGTAATACCGCGTTGACTTGTGCTGCTTTTTGCTGGGTATAGTCAAGATTGGCATTGACAGGCGTTTCAAATTTGACTTTGATTTCATTCATATCCGCTTGCGGGACAAACTCTTTGCCCACCAACCCCACGGCAAAAAATGCGGCAACCAGTGAGCCAATTGCAATAAGCACCGTTATCAAACGATGGCGTAGACTCCACGCAAGAATATGGCTATATAGATTGGTCAACCGATCTAACAGGCGCTGAAAACCCGCTAATAGCCAAGCAATCGGTCGCTTGCGAAACGATACCCGCCCATTGAGTCGGTCATGTTGGTGCGCGGCATCTGGGTCTGGCCAAATCGAAGACAACATCGGGTCAAGTGTGAAACTAACAAATAACGACAGCAACACAGCGGTGGAAACGGTCACGCCAAACTGATAAAAAAAGCGTCCGATAATCCCGCCCATAAAAGCCACGGGTAAAAATACCGCCACAATCACCAGCGTCGTCGCTAGCACGGCAAGCCCGATTTCTTGGGTGCCATCAAGCGCCGCTTGGCGGTGATGTTTGCCCATACCCACATGGCGTACGATATTTTCCCGCACCACAATCGCATCATCAATCAGTAGTCCGATACATAATGCCAGCGCCAGTAGGGTCATCATGTTGATGGAAAAACCAAACGTCCAAATCGCCGCTAAAGTACCGAGCAGCGAAATGGGCAGCGTCAATCCTGTGATAATGGTCGAGCGCCACGACCCTAAGAACAACCAAACAATAAACACCGCCAATATCGCCCCTTCAATCAAGGTGCGTACCACATTATTTAACGAGCCGCGAATACTTTTGGAGCTATCAGCCACCACCGTCATAGTGACACCTGAGGGTAGGGTCGCTTGGATTTCTGCCAGACGCTGCTGGGTTTTATCAACCACATCAATCACATTGGCATCCGACATTTTGATAATATCCATTGCCACCGCAGGTTGACCATTTTGTAGCGACGCTGACTCAGCCTCGGCTTGCCCATCAACGACTTGGGCAACTTGCGATAAGTACACAGGCACGATAGCACCCGTGCTTGAACGATTTTGGGCGACAATGATTTGGTTAAACTCATTGGGTGTTTTGACCAACCCGTTGACTTGAATCACCATTTCTTGGTTTTGATTGTTGATAGTACCAACAGGTAATTCGACGTTTTCTGAGCGTAGCGCATTGCTAATTTGATTGACTGAGACTTTATAGGCATTCATTTGGGTGGGATTGAGTAGCACACGGATTTGACGCTGACGACCCCCCAAGATATCGACACGACCCACCCCTGTGACTGTTTGTAGCTGTTTTTTGACCGTGTTGTCTAAATAAGTGGATAATTCCCGAAGCGACATTTTGTCAGAGCGAAACGTGACAGACACTACAGGTGCGTCGGCAGGATTGTACTGCGCAACGATAGGCGTGGTGACTTCATCCCGAAAGGTGGGGGTCACCAGTGCCAATTTATCACGCACATTTTGCGCGGCAACATCGGACGGGATATTTAAATCGAACTGCACGATGACTTGTGACAGGCCTTGTTGGGTGACGGAGGTCACTTCTTTGACACCGGCGATGGTATTGACTTGGTCTTCAATTTTTTTGGTAATGTCGGTCTCGATGACTTCAGGCGAAGCACCACTATAAACGGTATTGACCACCACAAAAGGGAATTCAATATTAGGAAATTCCTCAACTTTCATGCGAAATGTTGCCAGTAATCCAATGACCATCAGCGCGAGCATGATCATGGCAGCAAACACAGGATTGTTGATACTGACGCGGGTGAGCCACATAGCAAATTCCTAATACCAAAATTTTTGAAAATAAAATTTTTAACAATATTTTTAACAATATAGAATGATTGAATGAAACACTATCAGTAAGCTATTTGAGCACGACTTTTTTACCCACGTCATTGGCATTGAGATTTGCCACAATCACCGTGGTGTTAGGCTCGATGCCAGCAATTAAATACTGACTGGTATCGTCAAGGTGTTTGAGTACCTTGATAGGCTGTTTGGTAATCACATTGTCTTTACTCACCACCAAAATCGTGCCTGCTTCTAAGGTTGGACTTGTGGCGGATTGGTCGGTGGGTTTATTGGCTGCGTTTTTTGCTCCAGACTCGAGCGCTTTAGATTCCAGCATTACCGCTGACATCGGCACCAATACCCCAACTTGTGCAACCCCATAATTAAGCTTGCCTGTCGCATACATGCCCGGTCGAAGTCCACGATTACGCTGAGAAGGCTTAACCGCGATATAAATCGTCAGCTGGCGAGTGGCGGCATCGACTTGGGGCGAAATGCGGCTAATTTGTCCGATGTACTGATTGGTTTGATTACTAATAGTAAAAGGCACTTGTTGACCGAGTTGTAGCTGTGTTTGTGCTTCGCTAGGGACATTGGCGGCAAACTCAAGTTTATTGGGGTCAATGATTTCCATCAAGGCTTGGTTTTGTGTGACTACCTGTCCGACATTGACGCTGCGACTGCTGACAATCCCAGTAGTAGGCGCATAAATCGTGGTATCGCCAAACATTTTTTGTGCGCTACTTAATTGGGCTTGTTTGGCTTTGATGGATTCACGCTGGGCAATGCTGTCTGCTACACTACGCTCATACTCTATTTGTGAGACAAAGCCTTGCTCGAGCAAAATTTTATTACGCTCAGCAAGTTTATTAGCGACGATGGCTTGAGCTTGGGCGGCGGCAACGTCGGCTTGCGCCTGAGCGAGTTGGTTTTTACTATCACTGATATCAAGACGTACCAGTGGCTCACCTTTTGCCACGGTTTTACCCACATCAGCGAGCACTTGCTGCACTTGCGCATTTACGGTTGATTGCACCACTGTGTGGTCTGAAGGCTGCAGTGTCCCTGTCACGGTGACACTCGGTTCAAATCGGTCTGCTTTGGCGGTGATGACATCAGCAGCTAATAGCTGAATCTCGTTATTGGCGATTTGCGTGGTGGCTGACGCGGTGGTGACTTGAGTGTTCTGGGTTGACAGCGGGCTTTTGCTGTCGTTTTGCTGTTTTTGGCAGCCACTCAAACTCATAACAGCGCTAGCCACAGCTAGGCTCAGCGGTACAACTTTGGTGATAAACTTCGGTGTTATCATGAACGAGACGTCCTCAGCGCAAACAATCAACTTAAAAAAATATAAAATGATGGAGAAATAACCAGTAAAATGCGTTTTTCTAAGCTTATTTCAACATGTTTCTATCATCAGGTAATACCTGTATATTACCATGGCTCTATGGGCAATCTACCAAAGCAGTCACCAGATCAAACTCGAATGGTCATCAGGATGTTAAAAATGAACGATAAGTGCATCGATTTAAGCATACTTTGCAGCAAAAAAGTATGGTAGTATTTTAACAATAATTACCATACAGTTGGTTTTTAACTATCTGTCTGAAATATTTGTTATATCTTATAAAAATTATTTACAATAGCTTCGTTTGATTGTCAAATATTGTACCAGTGACTTTTGAGCGTTGATGGCATCATTTAATACCTGCCCCAACGCCTATGACTTAAAGTTTTGAGCAATCGCTATAGGACAGTGGGTAGCAAAATCATAGCGAAACAACCCTTAGGAAAATATTATGCATGCAAATTTCGAAGGCCTAAAAGTCATGATTATTGACGATTCAAAAACCATTCGTCGTACCGCAGAGACGTTACTTGCCAAAGCAGGCTGTGACGTGATTACTGCGGTTGATGGCTTTGATGCGTTGGCAAAAATCGCGGATAGCAACCCAGATTTGATTTTTGTCGATATCATGATGCCACGACTCGATGGTTATCAGACTTGTTCACTGATCAAAAACAACGCGGATTTTGCTGCCAAGCCCGTGATTATGCTGTCATCAAAAGATGGCTTGTTTGATAAAGCGCGCGGTCGTATTGTCGGCTCAGATGAGTACTTGACCAAGCCATTTAGTAAAGAAGAGCTATTTGACGCCATTGAACGTCATCGTCCTGCGTCTTAATACGCTGTGCTGAAGATTAACAACATGCCAGTACCACTGTTGTTAATACTTAAAGTTTACAATCACTAGCCACGACCAAACTAGAGATGACTAACATAAAAGCGCAGATTGCAACCTAGATGGGCATAGATTTGGGATGCGTGTTTAAAGTTGTGCTGTCATGAGTAAAGATACACAAAACAGCAAAATATAAAGCGATTAATATAATCAATCAGCAGGTAAAAAGGTAAGTCTATGGCCAAAATCTTAGTAGTTGATGATTCACCATCAGAAATGGCAAAATTTCGGGATATTTTGACCCGTCATCAGTACGAAGTCATTGAAGCCCATACAGGCGATGATGGGATTCAAAAAGCCAATGAGTTTTTCCCAGATGTGATTTTGATGGATGTGGTCATGCCAGAGATGAACGGCTTTCAAGCGACCCGCAAACTTACCCGTGACCCAAAAACCAGTCATATCCCTGTTGTTATCATCAGTACTAAAAATCAAGAAACTGACCGTGTATGGGGCAAGCGCCAAGGTGCCCGGGATTATCTAAGTAAGCCGATTACAGAAGAAGCATTAATCACTGTAATCCGTTCCGTGATGGAGTAGGTTTCGTGTCTTCAAATGGCTTTATTGAGCTTTTACGACTCGCTGACCGCGGTATCAAACGACAAAAAGGTGCTCACTTTGACCAAAAAACCCAGTGGTTAGGGGTTGCGTTTTCGCTCGGTGGCTACCACTTGGTAGCCCCACTCGGCGATGTGGCTGAGGTGCTATCTTTGCCTGCTTATACCTCAGTGCCTTTGTCAAAACCTTGGCTATTAGGGATTGCCAATGTGCGGGGACGGTTGTTACCGATTACCAATTTGTCGAACTTTTTAGGTTTACATCCACTAAGCTCAAATTACCAATCCGCCAATCAAAAGATTTTGGTAATTGATCAACCCAAGCTCTTTAGTGGCTTACAAGTCGATGAGATATTGGGTATCCAAACCTTTAGTCAAGGGCAATATCAGCCTATCGAAATGCCGAATGATTCACCGCTCGCTCAGTATACGCATGGTCGGTTTAAACAAAATGAGCAGATTTGGTATGTGTTTATGCCAAGCTTATTGGCGCAAGACACGCGTTATTTAGAAGCAGCGTTATAACCTAATTTTCTAACTCATTAAAATAATTGAGGGTTTACCATATCATGGATACTAAAACTTCGACCCTAAGTACCAATATCAACTCCCCTGTCGCGGTCGGGCCTGGCAACAGTAATTATCGTATGGATAGGGGACGCTCAACCAACTGGATTTTTTGGGCAAGTATCTGTGGTGGCGTGGCTGCGTTGGCGTTTATTTATCGACTTTACCAATTGCTGATTTTGGTGCGTCAAGATAATAGTGTTGCCAATAGTTTTTTGACGATTTGGTTGCCCTCTATTTTGATTGTATTAGGCGTCATTGGGGCGATTTACTTTTTGACTCGCCAGATTAATGCTAAAACCTATCGAGAGAAGGCAGAAGGTGAGCGTGAAACGCTGCGCCAACGTCATGAAATGGAAGTTGAATCTGAGCGTGCCCGTAAAATCCAAGAAGAAAACGAACGCAACCAAATGGCGATTTTGCGTTTGCTTGATGAGTTAGGCGATTTAGCGGAAGGTGACTTGACCGTGAACGCGACAGTATCAGAAGACTTTACAGGGGCGATTGCAGACTCGGTCAACTTTGCGATTGACCAATTGCGTCAACTGGTTTCTGCGATTAACGTCACCGCAGAGCGGGTCGCGCGCGCATCTGACCAAACACAGGCAACGGCAGTTGAACTGGCTGAAGCCTCTGAAAGCCAAGCGCAAGAAATTGCAGGAGCTTCTGCAGCGATTAATGAGATGGCGGTGTCGATTGACCAAGTATCGTCAAATGCCGCCGAATCTGCTGCGGTTGCGGACCGTTCGGTTGCGATTGCCTATAACGGGGCAGAAGTGGTGCAACGTACTATTGATGGTATGAATACCATTCGTGACCAGATTCAAGAAACCTCAAAACGTATTAAGCGCCTCGGTGAATCATCGCAAGAGATTGGCGATATCGTTGGACTGATTAATGACATTGCTGACCAAACCAACATCCTTGCGTTGAATGCGGCGATTCAGGCATCGATGGCGGGTGAAGCAGGGCGTGGTTTTGCGGTTGTTGCTGACGAGGTTCAGCGCCTAGCAGAACGTTCAGCCACAGCGACCAAACAGATTGAAACACTGGTTAAAACCATTCAGGCAGATACGAACGAAGCGGTGATGTCGATGGAATCAACCACCGCAGAAGTTGTACGCGGTGCAAAACTTGCAAAAGACGCGGGTGAGGCGCTTGAAGAAGTACAAACTGTATCTAACAACTTGGCATCATTGATTCAGAGTATCTCGAATGCTGCGCGTCAGCAGGCAGCCTCGGCGGGTCATATTTCAAATACGATGAACGTCATTCAAGATATTACCTCGCAAACCACCTCAGGTACCATGGCAGCCGCTCGTTCAATCGGTCAGCTTAATGAAATGGCGGCGGCGCTTCAAGAATCAGTATCGGGCTTTAAATTGCCAGATGATGCTTTAGCAAGCGCTTAATGGCTAATGCTTAATTAGGCTTAGTAATCAACAGTTAGCTAAAAGTAAAGGGTGGTTTTTACCACCTTTCTTTTTATGACTGTTAGATGAATTATAAGTAGTAAACAAGGGTATGGGTGTTAGATGAGGAGTTGGACGCGGTTGTTTTAATCACTAATTGAGATTTTTTAATGCCAAGTCACGTACCGATAATAAGTTATTCACCGATAACAACTAGGCTAGAGGTAAGACTAAATAACTTTTATGCAACAATACCATCTATCTGAGCAAGCATTGTCACTGTGGCTCAACTATGTTGAACACCAAGTGGGTTTTATCCTACCAAAGTCTCAGAACAACTGGGTAAAAGGTATCATTGAGCGGCATATGCGGCGCAATGCGCTTGACAGTACGGCGTTATTACAGACAATTGTGCAGAATACTACTATCTATCATCAGCTAATCGATGATATATTGATTCCTAGAACCCAGTTTTTTCGGCATTTACCTACTTTTGCATTTGCTGAAGCAGTTGCCAACGCATGGCATTTGCAGCCACAAAACCAACAACATAGTTTTACAGCGTGGAGTGTGGGGTGTTCGACAGGGCAGGAGGCAGTCACGATTACACTATGTCTAGAAAATGCCTTGGATGGGATGCAAGTTTATCAGGTGTTTGGCTCAGATTTTCACCAGCAATCATTGATTGATGCAACGCTTGGCAACTATGACAACGCGCAAAAACCGTTTATTCCTGCTCTGTATCATCACTATCTTAAAGACGTTGGTAGGGATAAATTTACGCTAATCCCTACAATAAAATCGCAATTGAAGTTTTTTAGCAAAAATTTAGTCGATGCTCAGCAATCGATTCCTCTAGAGGCAGGTCAATGCCAAATGATTGTCTGCAATAATGTGTTAATTTATTTTCGGCAATTTGAGCAGCGTGACATCGTGCGTTATTTAGCCCGTTATTTGGCGGATGATGGTGTTTTGTTATTAGGCGCAGGTGAAAGTCTGGTGTTTAGTGATCCAGATTTACAGCAAATTGCCGTACCGACAATCAATGGCTATTGCAAAACGGTTGCCCCAGATTGGCTCAAAGCAGTGGCAAATATTGAGCGCTAATCAGTGAAGTCAATATTGAAGGTTATAAAAGCTATCAACCTGAGTTGACGCCAGACAGCTGGTAAGTTATTTTAAGTGATATAAGAAATTAATAAACGACTGCGTTACAGCTAACTTAACATCGAGAAAAATCGTCATCGTTTTTGACAGTCGTTGTACTAGGAATATGGTATGAGTAAACAACGTAATTTGATCGCCTTAGACTGGTTGATGCCTGTTTTAAAAGACGTATTTGGTGAACTTAACCAGTTGCTACAACGACAGGACACGCAGCCAGCGTGGCAGTTAATCGGTCAACATTTGCACCAAATCACCGGTGCACTCGCGCTTGCCAACCAGCCAGCCTTATCAAAACTGGCAAAAACGCTTGATAAAACCACTATCGCCATTCAGCAAGAAACTTTATCCCCGCAGTATTTTAGTCAAATCAGCCATGCGGTGAGGTTGCTGCAATTTGATATTGAACAAGTACAAGCTAAACAGCAGATTCATACCGACTGGGTCAATGACCGAATCGCTTATTTTGAGCAATTGCTTGGCATAGCATCATCTTATGAGCCCATCCAAGCTGCTGCAGACAATACTTTATTATTTTTAAGCCAATTACCCACGCCAGACATCAAACATTCATGGGACAGTGCCCAAGCCGATGAGTTACTTAAAATCTGGCGTTATACCAGTTTGCAACTACTACAAAACGCGACCAACGATAGCAAACATTTAGATGCACTGACCAAGGTTGCTGGCTATTTATCCCAGGCTGCCATCAATCCTGCTTGGCGTCAATTTTGGCAGTTGGTCGCAGTGTGGTGCAATAACCTAACCATCAATGACAAGCCTGCGCCAACCGCCTATGCTTCGCTATTAAACAGTCTGTCATTGATGCTGACGCATGATTTGACTCTCACCCCTGATATTACCGTGTCGCGTCTGGCAGTTGATGTATTATTAGCGCTCAATGCGTTAACCCACAAATCGCATGACGCTAAAGCCCTGCTATCAAGCTTGGATATCAATAGTAGTGATACGCTTGATAATTTATTTAGTCAAGTATTAGAAAAACTTGAAAAAATTATTTATCAAGTGCATGAGCCGCTCACTATTTTGCCGCTGCTTGAATCGGTCAAAAATAGTTTGGCAAATCGCGGTTGGGTGTTTTATGAAAACCAAATGGCGCAAATTATCGATGACGTGCGCTTGATGACGCAAGATACCTTTATGGCGTCATCACTCAGCTGGCAGGTAGAACGCCAGTTGCAAGATTTTTATAGCCAGTTGTTGTCAACGGTTGAAACCCTTGATAGCCAAATTGGCTTACAGCATTTTGCCTATGCCAGCAATCCACAAAATGAAGCGGTGCGGCAAACGCGCGTGCATGTTGAAAATATCAAGCGGTCGTTTAATCAATATATCCAAACCCGTGATTTAAATAAGTTAACAGTTAATGACGAATTGATTGCCACCATTCAGGTTTTTGGGGCATTAGGCTTAACACGTCCCAAAGAATTGGTCGAACAAATTCGCTTATTATTTAGCCGTATCCATAAAAATTCGGTACAGGTATTAAGCTGGGAAGCTAGTGATGCCATCGCCGACATGATTGCCCGCTTTGAGCTATTTTTGGATTATTTATCCAACCAGTCTGTCAACGAAGAATTTTTGGATGAAACCCAAACACAGCTTAACCGCGCCAATTTATTGCTTAATCGCTTAATCGAAACGCCATTAACCGCCGCTGAAGTGGTAGCACCCACCAAGCACTTTGGCAGAGATACGGTGATTTACGATGATGAAGGCGAACGTATTGCCAGTGATATTAAATCACTATCACAAGGGGTAGCTACTGCTGGAGAAGCGTCTATCACGCAAATACCTGCCACGCAAACGGCTGCCACGCAAACGCCTATGATGCAAATGCCTGGCGTGCAAGAATCGCAAGCGCTGGCGGTTGCAAGGCAAGCCCTCAAAGATGATGACTATAGTATGGATGAAGATATCCGAGACATTTTCATTGAAGAGGCGCAAGAAGTCCTCGCTGAGTTGGGTGAGCAAATTCCCGTATGGGAAGTGGATACCCGTGAATTAGTCGCGCTCAAAGATATCCGCCGAGGTTTTCATACCTTAAAAGGCTCAGGTCGTATGGTCGGCGCTCATCAAATTGGTGAGATGTGTTGGGCGGTAGAAAACATGCTCAACCGTGTGCTAGATGGCACTTTAGCGGTTAGTGATGCGTTAGTGGGCTTTATCAAAGATACCCATCGCAAACTGCCGACACTGGTTGAAGATTTTCAGCAGC
This sequence comes from Moraxella sp. CTOTU47616, assembly GCF_032017465.1. NCBI lineage: Bacteria > Pseudomonadati > Pseudomonadota > Gammaproteobacteria > Moraxellales > Moraxellaceae > Moraxella > Moraxella sp. CTOTU47616. Next base: position 192,460 of record NZ_DALZPU010000004.1, on the reverse strand, counting down.
AGCGGGCGCCAAGTATTGACCCTGCGGTTACCGTGTTGCAAGCGACTAATCTATTACAGCAGCAGCCAATTAACACAGGTCTGCCAAAAACGAATGGCTTAGATAACCTTGTATCAGTCAGTGCTAGTTTGGCTAAAGACAGTGATAATATGGCTCAAGGCAGGGAAGTTGCGAGCGACACTGCGCCATCAACCACAGGGGATATTCATGCCTTACCTGAGGTGGTGTCTCGCGAATATGAGCAGCTAACGACGGTTACAGATGCGGTCAGCGATCCCGATATTCAAGAAATTTATATCGAAGAAGCCAATGAAGTGATTGAGACAATTGCACCGCTTAGCCAAGCTTGGCAAGCTAAGCCCAATGATTTTGATACCTTAAAAGAAATTCGCCGAGGTTTTCATACCTTAAAAGGCTCAGGTCGCATGGTTGGCGCCAATCAGCTAGGGGAGCTTGCTTGGTCGATTGAAAACATGCTCAATCGCGTGCTTGACCATACCATAGCGGTTGATGAGGGGGTTTTACACCTGGTTGCTGATGTCATTGACGCATTTGGTGGACTCATCACGATTTTTGCCCAAAATCGTACAGATTATCCCGCAGTGATTCAATTATGGCAAGCCGTTGCTAATAGCTATGCCAAAAAACATGGCGACAGCTTTAGCTACTATCAAGCCTTATCCGCTTTTGCGGGGCAGGCAGCAGCTTCGCCAAGTGCACCACGCACAGATGCGGCGCTTTCGTCTGGTCACGCCAACGCCCAAACTCAAGTGCTAGAGAATGTCAGTGGCATTAGTGACATCAGTGAGATGGAAGTCGCTGATGAAGTATTTATTGAAGAAGCAGACGAGTTATTGGTCGATATTGATAACTTTATCACCCACCATTTGGGTGAGCCTGCAACGCATGTGCCTGATGCCATATTACGGGCATTTCATACCTTGCGTGGTGGCGCAGCGCTGATTGAACTCAACAATGTTTATCGCTTAAGTGCCGCGGTAGAAGAAGCACTGGGCGACTTATTACATAATGAAATGCCGCTCACGGCCAGCCAGTTATTGACCTTGCAAGAGGCCACAGATCTACTGCAAACCTACATTGATGAGCATAAAATCCATCATGATGTGACGGTGGTGGAAGATAACACTGACATTGTTGCCGACTTGATTGAGCGGCTAACAGATGCCAATGCCGAATCTTATGAAAGCACAAAACTGACTGTCAAAGATTTGATAGCGCTTGGGATTGATGACTTACTCGATGCCGATCAGCAAGCACAGGCTAAGTTTGCTGGTGAGAGTGAACAAGTTATTGCTTATGCCGAGCAGCTTGAACAACAAGCCTCAAGGCTTGCGCAAGCGACTGAAGGTTTGAGCTATTTTATCATTCCAAGCACCTTACAGTTTGCCTATAAAAAACTCGCTGATTATCCGCAATTTGCCAAAAACGAAGACATTTATGATGGCTTAATGAGCTTACACAATCAGCTCATCAATATGTTTGACGCCATTGCAGCAGGACTGCGCGTCAATATCAATGAAGAGGCGATTGAAACCTTAAGAAAATTATTGGCAAAAAGTCAGTACCAAGCTGAGATGGATGCTATCGAGTACCAACCAGTTGCTACCGACGATGAACTATTGCAGATTTTCTTGGATGAAGTGCAAACCATTCAGCCCGATATGCAAAATTACTACAACCAATGGCTCAATAACCTTAGCAATTTAGCGGTGGTCAAAGAACTAGCTAATTATATGCACATCTTAAAAGGGGGTGCAGAGCTAATCGGGGTATCGGGTATCGTCGAGATGGCGTTACGTGGTGAGCAAGTGTATGACGCCATTGACAAAGGTATTTTACCCAGTGATACCGATACCGCTTCATTGCTACAAAAACTGCATGAAACCATTGCCTCACAGCTCAAGCAAGTTCGACAATTTAGTCGCTCTTTTGAAGCCACAGATTTTGCCCGCCAAATCGATGAGGTCATCGCCGGCACAGTACAAAGTCGGGACTTGGTATTTGCGGTGCCACTGATTGTTGAAGCCAATCCTGAAGAGTCGATAGAGCAAAAACAACCTGCCAAAGAGGGTGATAGCGCACTTGCGAAAAATGATCCACTCTACATCGAAGAAATTATTAACAACTTTGAAGAGCGTCGTTTAGAGACTTGGAAAGGTCAAGAGCCTGACGAAGATATCTTAAAAGTGTATCTTGAAGAAGCCAAAGAGCTGATTGATAGCAGCAGCCTGCATTTACAAGAGTTCCGTAGTAATAACAGTGATCTTGCAGCATTACAAGCCTTGCAACGTGAATTGCACACCATCAAAGGTGGCGCAAGAATGGTCGGTGCAGAAGGGATTGCTACATTAGCGCACGAAATGGAAACCATCTACGAAGAGCTAGGCAGCCGCCGCAAACCTGCCACTCGGATGATTGGTAACCTATTGGCGGTGTGTCATGACTGGTTAGCAAGTGCGATTTATGTATTAGAAAATAAATTTAACCCACAAACGCCGGTGGCGTTGGTTGCAGCGCTGCAACAATTCTCGCGAAAGCCTGATAGCTTAAAAGAAATCCCCAATGTTAACCTCACCAGCCAAATTGAACAAATTGATATCTATCGCAGTAGTCTCGGGCAAGACACGTTAGAAGTCAAACAGCGCGACCTAAGCGTCATGCCGCTGATGACGGGTAACTTTGAATCTGAGCAAGATCAATCGAGCCTTAATGCTGAGACGCTTAGGATTTCTGCAAGTACCATGGAGCGTATGATTAACCTATCAGGTGAGTCCGCGATCAACCGCTCACGAATTGAGATGGGTATATCGAGTCTATCAAACAATATCGAAGAGATGGGCGCAACCGTACAGCGTCTAGCAGATCAGCTACGCCGTATGGAAACTGAGCTTGAGATTCAAATTTTGTCACAAATTGGTGATGAACATGCGTTAGAAAATGACTTTGACCCGTTAGAGATGGACCAATATTCAGCGCTCAACCAACTGTCAAAATCGCTCTCGGAATCGGCATCGGACTTGTTAGACATCAAAACCACCATGCTCGATAAAACCCGTGAAACCGAAAACTTGCTACTGCAGTTATCACGCACCCAGTCCGATTTGCAAGAAGGGTTGATGGACTCACGTACTGTGCCATTCTCGCGTATCACGCCACGTCTGCAACGGGTCGTCCGTCAAACAGCCACCGAGCTTGGCAAGTCTGTTGAACTGCGAATCCTAAACGATGAAGGTGAAATTGACCGTAATATCCTTGAGCGTATTACCTCACCGCTTGAGCATATGCTACGTAACGCCGTTGACCATGGTATCGAAAAATCGCAAGAACGTATTGAAAGTGGTAAATCAAGAACAGGCTTAATCACGCTTGAAGTGCTGCGTGAAGGCGGTGAAATCGTTATCAACTTAATCGATGATGGGCGCGGTATTAATGTGAATGCGGTACGCGAAAAAGCGATTGAGCAAGGCTTGATTTCTGCCAAAGATACCAGTCTAAAAACACTTGATATCATGCAGTATATCTTTAACGCGGGTCTGTCCACCGCCAAATCCGTATCACAAATCTCAGGCCGTGGGGTAGGTATGGATGTGGTACAAAGTGAGGTCAAACAGCTAGGTGGTGTAGTCACTGTCGACTCTGAGCCTGGCAGAGGCTCACGCTTTACCATGCGTTTACCATTGACGGTTGCGGTGTCTGATGCCTTGATGGTTAGGGCAGGCGATAAATACTTTGCTGTACCATTGGTGCAAATTGAACGTGTGATGCGGGTCAATGTCGATGCGATTGCTAATTTTTATACCACGAATGCCGATAGCATCAATATCGATGGACAAGCCTATCGTCTGCGCTATCTCAATCAGATTTTGTACGGCAGCGACCCGGTAGATGCACTAGCGCACCAGTCAAGCAGCGTACCCGTGATTATTATTCGTACTGACTTAGGTCAGCGCATGGCGCTGCAAGTGGATATGATTGCAGGCTCTCGTATTGAAGTGGTCGTCAAACCACTCGGTCGTCAGCTCTCACATATCGATGGAATTTCGGCTGCTACCATCATGGGGGATGGTTCGGTCATGCTCATTCTTGACTTGGTGGCATTGATGCGTAATGTCAGCAATATCGCCAAAGTCGAGCAGCAAAAAGCCAATAAGTCGGTCAAACAAGCGCACAAACCCGTGGTACTAATTGTGGATGACTCAGTAACCGTACGTAAAGTCACCTCGCGCCTACTGGAGCGTAACGGCTATGATGCCCAAGTGGCAACGGATGGTATTGATGCGCTAGAAAAACTGCAAGAAATGCTACCGGAAGTCATTGTATTGGATATTGAGATGCCACGTATGGACGGCTTTGAAGTCGCCAACCATATTCGCCATAACCCACGACTTAAGCATATCCCTATCGTCATGATTACATCGCGTACCGGTGAAAAACACCGTGAACGGGCGTTTGGTATCGGGGTAAATGAATACATGGGTAAACCATTCCAAGAACAAATGCTGTTAGACACGTTAGCGCGCTTTACCCAACAAGCAAAAACTGACTAAGCCGACCATGTAAAGGATACAATCATTCATGCTGTCAAAGCACTCACCGCCGCTGCGATTTTTTATCGTTGCTGAGGAAAATCAGCAACGGCTTGCCTTTAGCGATACTATTCGTTCATGGGGATTTGAAATCGTGGAATGCTTGGTAGCGTCACAGCTGACCGAAAAACATTTTCAGCAAAAAGTGGATGTATGGCTAGTCGATACCCAAGATGATTACGCAGTCATTCAAAATGTTGAAAAACAGCTGAATGTCAATTTGACTAAGATTGTATTACTGGGCTTTGTCACGGCACCTTATATCAATGAAAGTCTGTTATATGCCAAATGGCAACGCCAACTCAAGCGAAAAATCGCTATAATGCTAGAACGTAGCGATTTGCTAGCGCACTATGAGGCTGCCAAGCGTGAAATCAAACCGTGGAAATATGTGGTATTGCTCGCAGCATCAATGGGCGGACCGCTCGCCATTAAGGAATTTTTAGATAATTTGCCCGAAGATTTGCCAGTATCGCTGTTACTAGCGCAGCACTTCAACCAAAATATGCTCAACACCTTGCCAAGAATTTTAAATCGTCACAACGAGTGGCGCTGTGACATAGTGACCAATACCCAAAAATTATTGTCAGGGCGTTGTTTGATTTTACCGATTGACCACAGCGTGGTGTGTGATTCCAATGGACGGGTAATTTTGCAGCGCAAACCTTGGCAAGGCAGTTACAAACCCCCAATCAGTGAGGTCATGCGTAATTGCAGCGAAGCGTTTGGCAACAACTTAATCACTATCGTGTTCTCCGGTATGGGCAATGATGGTAGTGATGCGGCAGCGACGGTCAAAAAAAATGGCAGTATTATTTGGGCACAAACCCCTGATAGCAGCACCTGCGCCAGTCAGCCACAAAGCATGATTGAAAGCAATCAAGTTACTTTTGTTGGCACCCCTAAGCAGTTAGCTGAGCAGCTAATCGCCTTGTGTGGCTAATCCTATAGGCTGGTCAAGATAATCGCTAAATTTCTTATTAATCACTAAAATGAGCAAGCCATGGCAAACGAGTTAAACCGTTACTTTAAGCAAGATGAAGATGTAGGCGTCCTAAGTATCACCACAGGTCAATTAACCATTGCTCGAATTCCTTCTAGCAGTTCGCCTGACTGGATTGTGCCACAAGCCTTGATTTTGAGCATTGATAACTATGATGAACGCATTTGGAATTATATTTGGCGCGGTCAAGAAGTGTCAGTGTATCACTTGTTGACAAAAGATGAGCAGCCCACCCACTTAGTGGTGTTAGAAAGCGTCACCGATATCCATCGTCTTGCCTTGCAAATTCACGGGGAAGTGACTTTCCATTCTGTGCGTATTGCCGAACTTAAAGACGCTGATGACGCCACTTACCAAGCTGAATTAGCGACTAACTATCCTGACTTATTAGCCGCCTTAAATGCACCAAATGACGAGCTCGTCGAGAGCTCGCGCGCACCGAATTTGGCAGACTACAGCCTACAGCACGCCTATATTTTTCAGCCAGTCATGTTGGCAGGTGAGCTATGTGTAGTGCCAGATTTGGACAAGCTCTCGCATTTCTTGGTGGATTTAGATAGTTAGACCCAGTCCGCTTTTGAGCTATTTTGCCAACAGTTTGTTACTTTTATTTTGCCCAAACATTGCTAGAATAACCCAAAACAAATCATGATAAGGTAAAATCCATTATGGCATTATTTCCTGCAAATGAAGCGCCACAGCCGATTGCCCCACACGGTGTCAACAAATGGTCGCTATCGTCACGTATTTTCCATTGGATTAGTGTGGTATTGTTGATTGCGACTTGGGCAATGATAGAGCTTAATGAAGATGCGACTGACTTTACCTATTTTGATTTGCATAAAGCGTTTGGACTCAGTGTGTTATTTTGGACAGTAGGTCGTATTATCAACCGTTTTGTCACCACAGCCCCCGCTGATGTACCAATGCCAAAATGGCAAAATAAACTATCGCATTTAACCCATTTAGCATTGTACTTGATTTTGCTTGCCATGCCTTTGGCGGGCTGGTTTTCTGTTATGTTTGATGGGGAAGGGGTGAGTATGTTTGGGCTATTTGATATCCCAGCCTTTGTCAGTGAAAACAGTGATTTGTCAGGCACGTTAGAAAAAATTCATAAAAATCTGTTGTGGACGTTGTTGCTAGTTTTCACGGCACTGCATATTATCGGCGCGCTGTATCACCAATTTATCCAAAAAGACCATTTGATTCGCCGTATGCGCTAAGTTAGCCGATAGTATAAAAAAGCCCATGTCATCATGGGCTTTTTAGTCACAATTTTTTAAATACAACCTAGATTACCTAGATTAAAAGTAACTTAGATTAAAAGTAACCTAGATTAAAGGCAACATGAATTATTGACGTGTACTATCAGGCAAGCTGATATTCATCTCCAACACTTCCATGTTCGCTTCATTGTGATGTTGAATATTGACGTCATCAATGTTGACGCCTGATACGTAGGTATTGACCACGGCCAAAATCTCACGTTTCATTTTTTCGATACGCTCTGGGGTTAACCGATTGTGCAAGCGGTTTTCGCTGGCAACGATGACCTTTAGGCGCTCTGCGGCAGTATTGGCACTGTTTGACTTTTGCTCACCGCCAAATAAATTACTCCAAAATCCCATAGCCTAACCTCCAAACCAGCGTTGTAGGAAGCTTTTCTTCTTCACCTCGATATGGCGATAGGGACGTTCTTCCCCCAAGAAACGAGCGACCATGTCATCATAAGTTTGACCGGCTTTTGAATTTTGATCCAGCACCACAGGTACACCTTGGTTTGATGCCTCAAGTACGCTATTGCTTTCAGGAATCACGCCAAGTAGCGGCACTTTTAGGATGTCATTAGAGATGCTATTAATATCCATCATTTCACCGCGCTCAGCACGCTCAGCGTTATAGCGGTTGATGACCAAGTGCTCACGTACCACGCCTGTACCTTCTTCAACTTTTTTGGTGCGGCTTTGCAAAATACCAATGATACGGTCTGAGTCACGCACCGATGAGATTTCTGGGTTGGTCACGATGATGGCTTCATCGGCATGGTACATAGCAAGCTGGGCACCGCGCTCAATACCAGCAGGCGAGTCACACACGATGTAGTCAAATTGTTTGGCTAACTCATTAATGACTTCGGCGACTCCTTCATCTGTCAAGGCGTCTTTGTCGCGCGTTTGGCTGGCAGGTAAGATAAACAAGTTATTGAGTTGTTTGTCTTTTACCAACGCTTGTGACAGGCGCGCGTTCCCTGAGATAACATCAACAAAGTCATACACGATGCGGTTTTCACAGCCCATAATGAGGTCAAGGTTTCTAAGACCCACGTCAAAGTCAATCACCACAGTTTTAAAGCCGCGGACGGCGAGACCCGTAGCGAAAGAGGCACTGGTGGTGGTTTTACCTACCCCGCCTTTTCCTGAAGTTACAACAACAATTTTTGCCACTTTGGCATACTCCTATTCATAGCACGGTGTCAGTGAGGCGGTATTGAATCATTCAAGCCATACACACATTCACGCTAAACTGGTTTGAAAAATATGGATATAAATTAACGTAAATCGTTAGAAATTAAGACTTAAATTTTAGTTAGCCTAAATTTGGTTAATTGGACTAGTTTAGCATAAAAAACTTTTCGAAGTTAATCGAGAGATTGACGATTTTTGCCTAGATTGTGGGATAAGTGGTTGTTCGGGTGATTGTTATTCCATCAATTCAAACACCAAACCTTGTCCATCCAAGTAGCTGACTTGTACCGCTTTATCCAAATACTCGGTGGGAATATTTTCTTTTAGGCAATAAGTCCCCGCAACTGATACCAGTGACGGATTAAAACGCAAACAGAATATTTTGGCATTGGTGTCGCCCGTCGCCCCTGCGACCAATCGCCCTTCGGCTTTGCCATACACGTGTAGGCTATAATCGGTAATCGCTTCCGCGCCGGCATTGATGCCTTTGGTCAAAATCACGTCACCCCCAACATGATTGATACTTTGACCTGAGCGCAAAATTTGACTATGCACCAAATCGCCTTCAAGCTGCGATTGGTGATGCGCTGAGGCGACAAATTTGTCAGGTGCAGCTGCGGTATCATTGCTTGCGGTATTATTGGTTACCATATCACTGGCGGTTTGATTTTGACGTTTGGTCGCTTGACTATCGGATGTGAGTGATTGGGTAGGGGGCTGCGCAACGTATTGAGAGGATGGAGTATTGGCTGTGCTGTTTGATTTTTGCTCACTACCCGTCGCCGCATTTTTTGGTGCTTTGCCATCAATGCGTTGCCCATCTGCTGGAAAAATGGCAATGCGAAGCTCATTGGCTTGGGTATCATTGGCGCCTGTGACCAACCCAATCGGCTGTAACCCTAGCACCCATAAGCCGCCCCAAAGCTGGGCTAAATTTAATGGCTGTTGACAACTGACAATCACCGGTAAGTTAGACTGACGTTGACGGCCTAGCTTTTGTGCAATCTTTGTCAAAATTACTTTGATATCATTGCCTTCAATATGTAGGCGGGTAAAGTTCAGTAGTCTGCCCGTAAGTTTCACGCTAGTGGCTACAGGGTCGGTGGGTAATGGGTTGGCTAGCTGCTGACTTTGCGGTGAATCCTGCTCTGATAGGTTAGATACGCTTTGTAAGTTTTGTGAGGAACTATCTTGGGTCAAGTCAAGGGCAGCGGGCTGTGTCATGAAAAACCTTTTTATAATAACTTTTTATACATCAAAATCGATTCATACCGCATATTAGCAAGTATTATTTAAAACAACAACCATTCACCGCGCTATTTATTGTTTGGCAACCAAAGCCATAATAGGGCGATAAAAAAAGCGTTGAATAGCGGTTATCGGCGCCAGATCGGTGGATTCAATCAGCGTATTTGGTGCTTCCATTGTTGAATACGAACTTGGTTGGCAAGTGACGTCAAACTATCATCAATAATATCGCTAACTAATTTTTCTAGCGCAGGGCTAGTGACGTCAATTTGTACTAAGCTTTTGGCGATTTCTTCATACATCAGCGTGAGCGTTTGCGGTTTGGTAAGGTTAGTGGTCAAGCTTAATGTCAGATTTTCCCCAATGTGTTGCCCGATGCTGTGCATTTGGTTTTCTATTAGACTACCTGCAATTGGTATCAACCGTAAGATGCGATGCAGCTCGGGCGTATCGGTCAGCGCTTGCTGAATGGCGATGCCCACTTGTTCTGCCAAAGGTTTGGCAAAGATGGCAGGATGGGCGGGCGTGGATTGTAATAACGGTGTGGCCTCTTGCTGCAGCACTTCGACAATGACCTTTTGTATGTCATCTCGATGCTTGTCGATGATATTTTTGACCAAATGCCCATCGGCGTTGCTTATTTCGGTGCGGATATTGTCAATCGCAGTTAAAATCACCCGATCAGAAATCTCTTCCATAATCATTTGGTAATAAAATTTGATAGTGGCAAGCCAACTGGCGGGCAAAACTTTGTAGCCCAGCTTGTGCAGACGATAACCAATCACGCCAACGCGCAGCAGTCGTAATGCGCGCAGCTGCGGTGCACACCCCAACACTTCATACCAATGCACGAATGGAAAGAAAAACCAGCGGTAATAGCGTTTTTGGGCGATGGCAATCAACCAACGAACCACAAGCTCTGCTACCAAAAAGATGGTAAACAGACCCCCTGCGATTTTGAGCGGCTCGTGCCATCCTTGCTGATAACTGACGATGCTGTCAACAAATCCCAGCCAATTTGCTATTTTTGCCATAAAGCTACTTAGCATCAAAGCGTCAAACCCCATGAGCAGCAAGTCCAACACGATGGCAACCATCATGATGGTATCGTAGGCTAACTGCCAACGACTGGGTTTGGCAGGGTGAGCAGCGAGCGGTTGGCTAATATTCGAGCTTGGCGTTGGGCTGGATTTTGGGTCTAAATTAGCAGTTGGCATAAAAAAGTGCTCAAAATGGGGTCAATACCGCAAAAAATGTGAATGAGGACAAGGCAGGTAAGTCATACCTTGCATGACTCACCTGAGATTTTAACTAGTAGTGTCACTAGTGATATGTCATTAGTCATGTGTCGCTAATAATGTGTTGCTAGGGATGACGGGTAAAATCATCGAGCATGGCTTGGATACGTTGATCTTTTTGCTGCCACACATCATCAAGCCAACGGTACATATCTATTTTGGTTTGTTCATCCTGTTGGTATTTTCCATCCATGAGCCGCTGTAGCAAATCATCTGGCAATGCAATTTTTTGAATATCCACCCCGATGCGTTTGATATTACCTTGCCATAAATCCTGATAGGTAGGAACACCGTCAGGATACACAATCGTCATGTCAAGCACCGCGTCTAGATCATCACCCAACGCACCCAATGCAAGTGCAATGCCGCCCGCTTTGGGTTTTAGCAAATGTTGATAGGGTGATTGTTGCAAGTCACGTTTTTTTTGGGTAAACCGCGTGCCTTCGATAAAGTTAAGTAAGGTAAAAGGTTTGTCGAGTAAGTTTTGACAAGCGCGTTTGGCTTCGATGATATCGCGGTCTTCTAGCGCTGGATTTTTAGCAATCGCTGCTTTCGAGTAGCGTTTCATCATCGGAAAGTCTAAAAAATAAAACGCTTGTCCCACAATTGGGATATACAGTAGCTCGTATTTGGCAAAAAATCGCGTTAATGGCAGTCGGTTTTCACTGATATATTGAATGACAGTGGTATCGACCCAAGATTGGTGATTACTCAGCAAAATATATTTGCCATCGACCGATAAGTCATCAGGCAGGTTGACGCGAAAATCAATATCGGGCAGGATGTTGTCAATCAAACGATTGTTGGTATTGATCCAGTGATTGGCTATTTTTAACACGGATTTATCTGCCAATGTATGACCCGTTAATGTTTTTACCGCGCCCATCGCCCAAAGCGGTAGACTAAACAGCACTGAATTGCCGGTAATGGTGCCTGCCGCCACCGCTAAGCTGGCGTTTTGCGCCAAAGGTAATGATGTTTTACGCAGTTTGTTGAACGTGTTTTTGAGCAATGATGGTTTATTGTTATTTGTCATATTTGGCTCCCACAAAGCTTATTCAAAAAAGCTTATTTGAATGAGACATAAGAAAAAATACTTGGCTTCATTAATTTGGCTTCGTTAATTGTAAAAATAAGTGTTAGTTTAGCAAACGTCAAAAATGTTCACTAATAAATTTTTATACACTGGCAAGCACAAATCTTTCGAGTTTAACGATGCTACGCTATAAATCCCAGTAAAGTTAATTGTCAAAAATTTTTATTAAAAATTAACAAGTTATTGAATAATCTGTAGATGATAGGTTGACTATGCAGCATAGTTTTCAACAAAATCACAAAGCATTTAATATATAAGAATAAATAATATAAATAATGAATACTTGAAAATATTTTGTAACAAATTATGCCATCCTACAACATCCTTAAGACAAATCATTACATATAAAGGAAAAGTTTATTGCATAATGAGCTCAATCACAAAGCAACTGAGTGTTGTCAGGTTTATCTGGCAAATGAGATAAAAACAACAAGTTGGTGCGTGGCAATTATAACTAAGCCATTATAACTAGAGGAATTCAAAGGAGATTACTCATGCGTACTAAATTATTAGCAGCTACTTTAGCATCAGGTGTTATCTTAACAGGTTGTGCAACAACGCCAACTGGTACGACAACAACAGGCATTACCGACAATAAAGCGCTTATTGGTGGTCTATTAGGGGCAGCCGCAGGTGCGGGTGTCTCAAAGGCAACGGGCGGTGAAAAAACCGGTCGTGATGCGGCAATCGGTGGTGTACTAGGTGCTGGTGTTGGTTACTACATGCAGCAACAAGAAGCTAAACTTCGTGCAGAAACCGCAGGTTCTGGCGTGACGGTAACACGTGACCCAGTGACTAATAACATTAACTTGTCTATCCCAGAAGCGATAACTTTCCGCGTTGGTGATTCTACTATTCTACCTAACTTCTATAATACGTTAGACAAAGTAGCTACCACACTACGTGACTATAACCAAACTAACATTCAAGTAAATGGTTACGCCTCAGTGGAAGGTGATGCAAATAGAAACCAAGCGTTATCACAACGCCGTGCATCAGCAGTCGCTAATTACTTAGTCAATCGTGGCATCTCTGGTAACCGTATCAGCGCTATTGGTCGCGGTGCGACAACACAATTTGGCTCAAGCTATGAACCAAACCGCCGTGTAGAGATGATTATCCTTGCACCGCAATCGGTTAACTAACCAGTCAGTTAACTAATCAAGTCAAGCTAGATGATATTTTCATCCGCGCATTGATAAAAAAAGCACCTTTTATAAGGTGCTTTTTGTTTAAGGTGCTTTTTTGGTTCAAAAAATAACAAACGGACTATATCGGTGTTATAAAATACTCACCACAATATTATTGCCATTGTCTAAGGCGTCATTATAAAACGCCAATAACTCATCATACGAAGCCAGCAATTCTTTATCCAAGTTTTCCTTTTTGTCTTGCCAAATATTGGGTGGAAAAATAGCTTGCTCACGTAGTGACTTCATCGATACTTTTTCTAAGCGTTTTTTAAAGTTAATTTGTTCTAGTACATCAACGATTTCAACAATATGTGCCCACGGGGTAAAAGCAATAAAATCGGCATCTTCATTGTCGCTAAAGGTTTCTACACCCACCACAAACTCGCTGACAGGCTCATCAGGTACAGGTTGGGTGGCGCTGTGTTTGGTTAGCACAAAATGGATAATGTCCCACAGTTTGCCCAAATCTACCAATTGCGCTTGAGGCTGCTCACTCATACTTTCAAGTAACGCCGTTCGCGCTGTATCAGTGGCATTTTGCAGTTGCTCGAGCAGGGCGTTATCGACCATCAAATATTGTGCGATCATACAATTTCCTAGTTATAAAGTAGCGAGATATTAGCGTAGTGGGATATGACAGCTCTATCATTTTATGTTAAGACGAGGACCACAAGCGAGGATAGTATACCTCATACAGCAAGCGATTTTGACGATGTATTCACTTGAATTGACCGACTCATTTAGCTGTATTGGGCTGACTCATTTAGCTGACTTATTTAACTTTAACCGATTAGACCCGCTGACATATTGATTAATGAGGCTAAAATTGCGGTATTAAAGAAAAATGATAACACACAATGAATGGTACCGATGATTCGACTTTGCTGGGTGTTGAAGGCGACATCCGCTGTTTGACCAGATGTGCCAATGATGTAGGAAAAATATAAAAAATCCCAGTAGGCGGGGTCGTCATCGTTAGGAAAATCTAGCATTTCTGTGTTTTTTTCTTCTTTAAGCAAGAAATACTCGTGGGTGTAATGAATAGCAAACATGGTATGAATAAACAGCCAGGCCGTCAAAATCGTCATGGCGGTGAGCGCGATATGAAACAGCATCAAAGCGCCTTTGGCGTCCTTGCTCGCGCCCAACTCTACGACAATCGCTAGCATACTGACAATGGCTGTGACAAAAACCAAAATCAGCATTAACATCGTGCCTTCGTCTTCAGCATGGGCTTTATCCAAAATTGCATTTTGATCGGCTTTATACATCATCCGAAAAATAGCCAGTAAATAAACCCAAAGTCCGATATTCCAAGCCAGCAAAAATTGCGTCACAAACTTCAATTTATCATAGGCTACCGCCAACGTCCAATCTTTGGGCAATAGGCCAACCAGCGTCGATAACCCAAAATACACCACCACCATGGTGGCAAACCCTAACAGTAGACGAGGGCGGCTTTGAAAAAAACGATAGATGTAACCGATCATGGCTGTTTTCTCATAGCGGTTTCCTTACGGTTGTCTGCTCACGGCTGTTCACTCAGGGCTGTCTGTGTCGGCTTGTTGGGTGCTTTGATTGTGGCGATTTAGGCGTTAACAGGCGAGGTTTTTTGCGCGATTGTGGCTTTGTGGTTGCTGCGGATAAAGGTTGGACACCCAGTCGCTTTAAATCGGCAGGTGATAAATGTATTTGTGTGGATGCGCCAACCTCTAAATTTCCCAAACTAAAGCCACTTGATGCCATGCGAATCAGCCGAAGACAAGGCAGTCCCACATGGGCCGCCATGCGACGTACTTGACGATTTTTACCTTCAAAAATAGTAATGGCGAGCCACGTGGTGACTTTGCGTTTGGCAATCTTGTCCGGCGCTTGCCAAATATGCTCGGCAATTTGTGTTTCGCTTAGCCGTACAACTTCGGCAGGTAAGGTGATACCGTCTTTGAGTGGCACCCCTGTTTGTAGTTGTTGTAACTGGGCATCGCTTGCATCGCCTTCCACCTGTATCCAGTAGGTTTTGCCTTGTTGTTTGCCTGCATTGGCTTTGGGTGGATGGGTCAAGGCTTTATTGACTTGTCCATCAGCGGTTAGCAGTAGCAATCCTTCGGAAGTGGCATCTAATCGCCCCGCCACGCGTAGGCTTTTGTCGCTAAAATAATCGCTGAGCGTCGCAAAGTTGTTATTATCATCGCTGCGAAATTGGCTGAGTACGCCATAAGGTTTGTTAAATAAAATCAGTGTCGGCATGGTAGAGGGTGACAAGTGAGTGAAAAAAAGCTTAAAGCGCATCTAGCAGATAAGTGACTTAGTGTAAACGCTAATCCTGGCTATTGCAATAAAGGCAGTGTTGTAAAAAATACCGCCCAACGCCATACATATTTTGCAAAATTGTACCAAATTGTGCCAAATTGTACAAAAGGATAAGCCCGTATTTTTGGCTAAAAACAAGGTATAATAATCCGTTCATACAACTACAATAATACTAACATATGTCCTATCACTATCAATTTACCACTAAGTTTGACTGGCACTTACAGACACAGTGGCAGACGCCTGATACGCCCTTTATGCACTTTGATTTTTGGCAAGCGCTGATAGATGCAAAGCTGATTGGTGAGCGCAGCGATTGGTGGGTGCAGTATGTGCAGATTGTCGATGACAGTGCGCAACTGATTGCCGTGATGCCTGTGTTTATCAAAAAGCATCATCAAGGTGAATATGTGTTCGATTTTAGCTGGGCAGAAGCCTTTGAGCGCTATGGTAGAAATTATTATCCAAGATTGGTGACAAGCGTGCCTTTTACACCCGTCACCGGCGAGCGAATTTGGTTGGCACAAGGTAAGTCATTAACCGCGCCACTGTATGAGACCTTACTACAAGCGATTGATGAATTGGCGAGCCGCTATCAAGCATCCACTTGGCACGGGCTTTTTGTCTCCCCAAAAGATGTCCAAGCGTTGCAAAATGTGCCCAATCTTTGCGAGCGGCTAAGCTGTCAGTTTTTATGGCAAAATCGCAATCTACAGGATAAAAAATTCGCCAATTTTGATGAGTTTTTGGCAACATTAACTGCCAAAAAACGCAAGTCAATTAAGGTGGAACGCCAAAAGGTACTCAAACAAAATCTAAGTTGTCAGGTTAAAATCGGTGACGATATCACCGAGGCGGATTGGGCGGTGTTTTACCAATGCTATGCCATGACCTATCTAGTCAGAGGACGGCAGCCGTATTTGAATTTAGCATTTTTTAAGCAGCTTGGGCAGACGATGGCAGACAAGCTGATGCTCGCTCAAGCGCATAACGCACACGGTGATATCGTGGCTTGTAGTTTGTTTTTTTTCGATGACGATGCCGCTATCAGTACGTTATATGGTCGCTATTGGGGCTGCCTAGAAGAATATGATTGTTTACATTTTGAGCTGTGTTATTACCAAGGCATTGAATTTGCTATCAAGCAAGGCTTGCGCTACTTTGACCCTGGTACCCAAGGGGAGCACAAGTTGATTCGCGGCTTTTATCCGGTGTTGACTCATTCGCTACACCGTGTCTATGACAAGGTGTTTGCCCCTGCCATTGCCCAGTTTTGCCAAGACGAACAGCACGCTATATTGGCGTACCAAGCCGATGCGATGACCGCGTTACCTTTTAATGACACCTATAAAAGCCAATTTTTTGGTGACGGTGCCGCGCAAGGCACAATAACCGATAATGAGTTTTTGAAAAAATAATGATAAATATTGGTCTAAACCTAAACCTGGCTGGCGCGCATTTGAGCGTGGCACACAAACAGCAGATACCGCCGAAACTTATCCCTTGGCTGACGTCAACAGGGTCGCTTACCGCCAAATTTGAAGCCTTATCTCAGCATAGACTCATCGTACAGCCGACGTTTGAAGGACGGCAAACCTTGTCCCTGAGCGAAAAGCGCCAATTGCAGTTACCGCTTGGTGTGAGCCAATCGGCATGGGTGCGCGAAGCCTTATTATTTGGCAAGCCTAATCAAGAGGCGTGGGTGGTGGCGCGGTCAGTATTTCCGTTTGCTAGCCTTATTGGTAATGCGCGAAAACTGGCGAATTTGGGCACAACACCGATTGGCTATATACTGTTTCGTCGGCATGGCGCCACAATGACCAATCGCTGGATTGATGTGACAGCGCAAGGCTGGCGACGCACCACCCTTTACCAGTGGCAAGGCAGGCATTTTTTGATTAGTGAGACCTTTTTATCTGCATTTGAACATAGCCTTATGGGTGAAGAAGAAAGCGGTATGATTTATGTCAGTAGTGATAAAGGCGAAGGCTGGGTACAAAAACCATTGGTTGCTGTGCGCTAGTATTTAAATAGTTAGCCAAAAAAAGACAGTTAGGATAACTGTCTTTTTTTATGAAAATTTTTTGGATGGCGCGTTGTATTAATGAGTTTTTCAAATCAATATCAGTCAGGTCAGTAGCCGACGACAAGTAATACGACAAATTCAGCCAAATGGCTGGATTATTCACTAAAAAAAACCAAACCATGCTAAACTAAGCTATATTTTTCGGTTTTATCCGCCCATTTTTTGACTCACTTAAAAGGAAATTGCCATGTTTAAAAATGTCACTATTCACCAGTTTGACGCTGAACTTGCCCAAGCGATGGACAATGAAGCCAAGCGTCAAGAAGACCATATTGAACTGATTGCCTCAGAAAACTACTGTTCACCAGCGGTGATGGAAGCGCAAGGTAGCCAATTGACCAATAAATACGCGGAAGGTTATCCAGGCAAACGTTATTACGGTGGCTGTGAATATGTTGATGTGGTTGAGCAATTAGCGATTGACCGTGCCAAAGAATTGTTTGGCGCAGACTATGCCAACGTTCAGCCACACGCGGGTAGCCAAGCCAACAGCGCGGTATTTTTAGCCTTATTAAAAGCGGGTGACACGGTACTTGGCATGAGCCTTGCTGATGGCGGTCACTTGACGCATGGTGCGCATGTAAACTTCTCTGGTATCAACTATAAAGCCGTACAATATGGCTTGAACAAAGAAACGGGCATCATCGACTATGATGAAGTGGAACGCCTAGCCAAAGAGTACCAACCCAAAATGATTATCGCGGGTTTTTCTGCTTATAGCCAAGTGGTTGATTGGCAAAAATTCCGCGACATCGCAGACAGCGTTGGCGCATACTTGATGGTCGATATGGCGCACGTAGCAGGACTGGTTGCCGCAGGTGTTTATCCAAGCCCTGTGCAAATCGCTGACGTTACTACCACCACCACCCACAAAACCCTACGCGGTCCACGTTCCGGCTTAATCTTGGCAAAAGCCAACCCAGAGATTGAGAAAAAACTCAACTCTGCTGTGTTCCCTGGCAACCAAGGTGGTCCATTGATGCACGCGATTGCGGGTAAAGCTGTGTGTTTTAAAGAAGCGTTAAGCGAAGATTTCAAAGCCTACCAACAACAAGTGGTTAAAAACGCCAAAGCCATGGCAGACGTCATCATGTCGCGCGGTTATGATATCGTCTCGGGCGGCACGGAAAACCACTTAATGCTGATTAGCTTAATCAAACAAGAAATCACCGGCAAAGAAGCGGATAAATGGTTGGGCGATGCTCACATCACTGTCAACAAAAACGCGGTACCAAATGACCCTAAATCACCGTTTGTAACGTCAGGGGTGCGTATTGGTACGCCCGCAGTCACTACCCGTGGGTTTGGTGAAGCGGAAGTAAGAGAGTTGGCTGGCTGGATTTGTGATGTGCTCGATAGCCGCGGTGATGAAAAAGTTATCGGCGAAGTGCGTGAAAAAGTCCAAGCAATTTGCGCCAAACACCCAGTGTACGAGCAAACAGCTTAATCATTGGCTATCAAAAAACCGCCTAAGTCTTGAATTTGGGTGGTTTTTTTATGGCTAGCATTCATGGATTGAGACGGCTCAAATGCGACGCTTTGAACCTGTTATCTTACCCACTAGATTTTAAGCTAGGCAAAGCGCGATTTACCAATACCAAAGCGTGATAAGAATTTTTTGACTTTATTACCAAAACTACGCGTTTCAACTTCAGTGACGGCATCAACGACATGTCGCGCTTGTAATTTTGGTTGATTGACTAAGGTTTCGTGATAATCATAAGCGCGCTGAATACTGATTTCGAGTAACAACAAATTACTGGGGCGCGGTAGGTAGCGATAGACTTGCCCTTTATTGATCAAGTCGATTAAGGTGTGGCTATCGTTGAGTGAGGTGAGTACCAATACCGCTAAATCTGGAAAGCTTTGTTTTAATGCATAGATTACGGGTGAAATATTCTCGCCACCCAAGGACACATCGGTGATTGCCACGCCAAAACGGTCATTTTCAAGTAATTCAATCGCTTTTTCTAATGAATTTGCCCAGTGCGTTTCAAACTGGGTGAATTTTTGCTGCATCTGTAAATATACCATTTCACTGTCATCGATCACCAACACTTTGCGTTTGGCGATGGTTGGCTGAGTGACCTGCAGATTTTCTTTGAATACATCTTTGGTTTGCAGCGCGATTTGGGTGGCTTGATTGACGATACTTTTAAGTTCATCCGTCTGCCAAGGTTTGGTGATATAGCGAAAAATCTCCCCTTCGTTGATGGAATCAATTACCGCAGTTAAGTCTGCATAGCCGGTCAACAAGATGCGGATGGTATGGGGTGATACGTTTTTGACCTCTTTTAGTACTTCGACACCCAGTTTTTTTGGCATGCGTTGGTCGCTAATCACCACTTGGACCTCGTTATTTTGTACATAGCTTAGTAGCTCATCGGGCTCTGTGGTGGTAAACACATCATGGGTGGCGCGAAAATGCATTTTTAGGCTGCGTAGAATGCGGTCTTCATCATCGATAAAGGCGATTTTGGGTTTGGTTACAGTCGTTATCATGGTCATGTCACTTAGGTATGTTGACTAAAATCAAGGTTGACTACAATTAAAATTGGCTACAATTAAAATTGACCACAATCAAGTGTGGCTCGTGTATGGCTGAGCAGATTGCCTGTCAGCTATCGGTTATCTAACATCAGCATTAGCTTTCTTCTGCGATTAAAAGCTTGGGTGATTGCTCGCTGCTAATCGCTGTTTTGGGCAATCTAATGGTAAATGTCGTGCCTTCGCCAAGTTGTGATTGCACATGAATATCGCCGTTATGCTGCTGCATGATTTGGGTCGAAATAGCAAGACCCAGTCCCGTACCTTCGCCTGCCGCTTTGGTGGTAAAGAATGGTTCAAAAATCTTGGCTTGGGTCTCAGCGCTCATCCCAGTACCGTTGTCCGCCACGCTGATATACACATTGGCGCCGTCTTCTGTGCTAGTAATGTGTAATGTAGGGTGCTGAGTTTGCCCCATCGCTTGTGCTGCGTTATTAAATAGGTTTAGCAGCACTTGGTTAATCTGGGATGGGTTACAACTGACCGGTTCGATAGCAGTTAACTCAGTTATCACCTCTAACTGCTTGATATTGTTACGGGCAATGACTAGGGAGTTTTTGATACAGTCGTTGATATCGACGGCTTTGATTTTGGCTTGGTCGATGCGAGAAAAATCACGTAAATTGACGACCAATTCTGAGATTTGGCTAACCCCAAATTTGGCGTCATCCACCAATCCATGCAAATCATCACTCACCGCATCGGCGACCAATTCATCACTGCAAGCAATGGTTTGTTCAATGGTTTGATTGATGGTTGCCGTATCAGCCGGCGAATCTTGCATCAGCTGTTTGAGCTGCTGGGCATGGTCAATCAATTCGTCATAACGTACGATATTTTCATCAATCAACTCTAAGTTACTACCCACATAGCCCAATGGCGTGTTCACTTCATGGGCAACACCCGCGACCATTTGACCGATGGTTGCCATTTTCTCTGATTGTACCAACTGCACTTGAGAGGCTTTTAAATCTTTTAATGCTTGGTGCAAGTTTTCGGTACGCTCTGCCACTTGCTGCTCTAAGCGTTCATTGACTTTTGCTAATGCGCCTTCGTTCTCGACCACCCGATCAACCAGCTGGTTCATCGAGTCAGTAATCACGCCAATTTCTTGAATGTTTGCCGGTGGCAATTTGTGCTCACGCAGAGATAGATATTTTTTTTGTGCAATCAACTGACCGATTTCACGGACGTTACGAGCGACTTGGTGCAGCGGTAACGCCAAAATACGGTGGAAAATATAACCACTTAATAGCAGTACGGGTAAGAAACCCAATAGCATATACCATTGCAACTGTTTACCTAGCTGATTGGCAAATAACATCAGTTCTTGATTGGGTTTGACGATGACCATTTTCCAATTGGTCATTGGCATGGCAAAAATAAACGCTGTGGAAGGGGTTTTGAGCAATAAATCGTTGTCTAAGCTGACTTGTTCGACAAAATGGGTGGCGTTGAGATTTTCATTTTGCCCGCTTTGGGTCATTAGCATGGCTGAAATGATGCGTGCTTCTGAGGGAGAGATTTTTTGTAGGTTGGTACTACTCACTAGCGTATTGGCCGTAAAATCAAATTTACCGCCATCTAGTTTTTGCGCTTGTTTGATGAGGTTGTCATTGATGTTGTCTAAGCTTTTGGCAATGGGGGCAAAATCAGGGTTTTTCTTGGCAAAACTATTAACATCCATCATTTCGCCTTGCGGGTTAGTAGCGGTCACTTGTTTGACTTGTGCTTCATTGGGGAAAGTCAAAAAGTTGTTGTTCATATCGACCAAAAACACATAACCGCCTGTTTTGCGCTGCCATTCTTTGACCATCGATTGCATACGGCCGAGCAGTACATCAAAACTCACCACCCCTTCAAAGCCATTGTTTTGCGCATTAAAAATCGCCTTGGCACAGGTCATGACGGGCTGTTTGGTCGCCGGGTGAATATAAGCACGGCTCCACACACAGTGGTCATGATTGGCATACACGGCAGGCACATACCACCAGTCACGGTAGTAGGGCATGGCAAGCTGTGGTTGGGTTTTTTGGTCGGCTACCCGATTTGCGGTAAGTTTGCTTGGTGATTGATAGCCAGGATTGATGGTTTGATATTGACTGGCAGATTGCATAACACCCTGCATGTCCCGTTGCCAAACAAACGCGGCTTCATCGACGTTAGGTTTGTACATCAAAGGGTCATACCACACACCGCCGCCGAAAATGCCTTTATCCATATTTGCCATCAGATTGCCAACACTGGTGTTGATGATATCGGCATTTTTGGGCAAACTGCCAGTCATACGACTGGCTGTCACTGCCATGCCATCAATTTGACTCACACGCGACAAAATGCCATTCACCGCCTCATTGCCAGTTTCAATGATAGTCTGAGAGGTCAGTTTGGCGACGTTAGGCTTGGCTTTTTGGTCAATAATCCAATACACCATCGCCAAAAACACCAAAAAAACCAGCAATAATACGCATAGCAAACGTGTGGTAAGGTTGGAAAAATTCATCATTGTCACTTATCTGTTGGCAAATTGATTGGCTAATTAAATGACCTATTGCACCGCTTAGCCCCAAGTAAAAAAGCTTACAAACTCTAACAGCAGCCGTTAACGCAAAATAAAAACGATGGTTAATCTCAATTTCCCAAATTGCCTCATCCTATTGAGAAAATCGATAAACCATCGTCCGTCGGTGACGGTAGTGTAGTCAGGTTATATGACAAAATGATGAATTATACTGATGAAAGGTAATGGGGCAATCCATAGCAATTTTTAAATCACATTTTGCTAAATTATTAAAATTAAGTTGTATAAAAAGTCGGATGAACTGTAGAAAATGTCAAAAATTGATTGTTTGACAGGTTGGATATGAGGGACATGAAAAAAGCCCTCAATGCTGTTGAGGGCTTTACAGTAGATATGATATAAATTAACTGTGTATTAATGAAATTCTTTATCGAGCTCTATTAAACGGTTAATCGCTTTATTCATACCGTGCATGATTTGACCGAGCAAGACTTGTTGTTTGGTCACCACAATCACAATCATCGGCTGGAACTGACTAGGCACGGCGCTAATCATGATTTTACCGTTTTCGGCATCTAGGATGACTGAGCGACAGCCAGTAAGCTGCGCTTCGGCGGTCAATGCCTGTACCAATGCCAAGATTGAGCTGCCGACCGCGGATAATTTACCGCCATCATAGGTTTTTTGAAAAATTGAATTGACTTCAAAGCCATCGGTTGATGACAACAACACCCCTTCAATGCCACTCGTGGTATGAATGAGTTCGTGCAATACTTCATTAGATAGGGCAATAAATTGCTCACTGGGCTTAATGCGGCTTTCCATTTGAAACAATTGGTCATTCATATTGGTATCCAAATATTTACTAGCGTAACGGTTTTAAAATTGCTGTCGAGTTTGTCAGTCGCTGCGCTCAATATCTAAGTCAAATGGCTGCGTTTACCGAATAGCTTGTTAACGTAAGCCATATACCGTAATTCAATCATGCGCTCACTGCGCTGTCAATTCAAGTGATGCAATAATGGTATCAACCAGTAACAGCACATCTTCTCTTTTTCGCATATCGACTGGGAAAATAGGCAGATTCTTATCATTGGCAGCCAACCAGTCATGATAAATGCCAAAGTCGCGCTCAGGCATTTTATCAACTTGGCTGATACCCACAACGATACGACCCGTATAAATTTTAGTAAACGTCTGTAAATAATTTGCCAAATCTGCCACAGGGTCTTGGGCGGCATGGTCAATCAAAATAATAACCCCCATCGCCCCCTGCGACAAAATCGGCCAAATAAAGTTAAAGCGTTCCTGCCCAGGTGTGCCATATAGCCCGATATTGATGCCACCTTCTAGCACCAATTCACCGTAGTCCATACCCACCGTCGTCAATGCCTTGGTGTTGACATGAAGGTCGGTATTTTTTACTTCAGTCGACACCACAGGGATATCCGATAAGCTTGCGATGGCTTGGGTTTTTCCCGCACCCATAGGTCCGCTAAAAACAATTTTGAGACGTTGCATGTAGAAAGCCTTACACTCATTGCATTAATATAAATACAATATTAGGAAAAAAATTGCGTTAGTATCATACGCGAAACCACGCTGTTAAGTAAAAAAAATTAATAAATCCCTGATAATATAATCAAATTATCAATCATCTTAACGAAAGATTTACAATCCCAAGCGTCGACGTAGACGTCCTAAAAACCCCATCATGCTATTGCTGCCAGTTTCTTGTGTGGGCGAGGTTGAACCTTGTGACGATGTAGCACTCGCTAAGATGGGTTCAGGCTCAGTGGTACTATTATTCCAAGGGCTATTGTAGGTAGTTGCAATATTGGACAAGGTATTGGCTGATGATTCTGTCATAGCACGGCGGCTAAGGATTTCATCGAGTTTTGATTGAGGTTTGGTAGGCGCGGGTGGCTGATGCTGGATGTGGGCTGACTCAGGTTGGTTCGCAGACGCTGTGGGTGGTACCGTAGCAGATGCAGCAGGTTGTTCAACAAAAGCAGGTTGCGCACTGGGCGTAATTGGCTGCGGCTCAGTCTGGGTGCTTTCAGCGGGTGTCATTTCAGCTACTGTCACTTGAGCGGGTGACATTTTTGGCAGTGATATTTCTGCTGGCGACATGGATGGAGTCACTGGCTGGCTAATCGTTTTACTATTGAGCTGAGCGATAGTTTGCTGATAGACCGAAGCAGGCAATGCACCTGCCACAAATAAACCAATGAGTGTTTTTTTGACTTGGGGTAGCGAACATTGACTGCGTGCTACCAATTCATCAATCGTTAACGAACGGGCTTCTAGTACACATTGGATTTTAAGATGGTCATGTTGGTCGGCATCATGGATAGGTTTTACCCAACTGTCTATATGGTAGTTGATGTGCGAATCTAGCAAACCTTCAAATTTTTGACCATGTGTGCTAGCCAAGTCCCATAGCCATTGCACCAAGTTTTTAGCAGTTTTGACATCTAGCTGATTGGCAGCCACATCATCAGCAAGCGAGATAATCCAAGGCTGATTGGATGAGATGTACTCAGACACCTCCCAAACCCGTTGCTGTTTTGGATTGATATAGGCAAATAAGGTGCCAGCAGGGCTTTTGATACTCAGCACTTCATTATGGCGCTGGGCAATCTGACTAAAAATTTGGGCAAATCCGATTAAATACTCATCATTGACAGTGCCGTTAGTGGTGGTTGATGCCATCGACTGGCTGGATTCGGCAAGTTGATTAGGCGCATTGTGGGTATGACTAGTTGTAACAGCTGAAGCTTGCGCAGAGTGTGCAACACCAGATGATGGATTGGCAGCTTGAGCAGGCGGATTTGAAGCTACGCGCTGGTTGGCTATAGTATCTGTCGCTGATTGAGAAGCGTCAAAGGCATCAGCGGTGAGTTTAGCGGCAGTGGATGCCTTATTGCTGACAGACACACCAGAAAAAAACGGTAGTTGTGAAAACAACCACTCACTGAGCGGCTCTAAATCTTTGAGCGGCAACACCAATAAATCTTGCGATAAATAGCCGTTTTCCGTCTCACTACGAGCGGTATAAATAGTGGCCGTATTGGGTTTGCTACTAATTAACTTTTGAACGCTTTCAGCATGACGAAAATCATGATTGACCATAAATAAATCAATTTGCTGATTGTTCGCTGATACCCATTCAAGGTCTGCTTCGAGTCTAAGCAAGATGCGTAGATACCCTTTTAGCATCACTTGGTCGCCAGGCTTGATGCCAACCAAAGCAATCCGCATTACTTTTTTTAGACGATCTGAGGCAGACGTGACATTCATTCAGTAAACTCTCCAACAGCTAGCGAATTGATCTTTTACACAACTAAAACGCCATCAAGCATCCTTGCAATAAATTAACATAACCCTTGTTGAAATGGACATGTTAAGTGGCTATTATTATTGCAATTTTTGATGAGAGTAGCAAATAAATGTCGTCTAAAACTAGCGGGTTATAAAGTTGAGATTTTAGCAACATTCTTATTATTAAGGTAGGTTACATATCCATTATTTATGCCTTTCATACCAATTCTGCCAGCGCACAAAAATAACATAAAACAAAAAAACGCTTTTATCCTTGGATTGGTTTTATTGATAGGCAAACAATCGGTTTAACGGCAATTGTTAGTGGGCGCAGTAACTTTCACAGTGACTTGTACATTTGCCAGTGCAAATAGCGATTGCACTTGTTTTTGGGCATTATCGTTGGCAGTTTGTAAAATGCCAGAGCGGCAAGCCGATGTCAGCACTTGGTTTTTGCCAGCCACTTGCGCTTGGTTAAATATTTGCGGGTCGGCTTGCACCATGCCAAATACCCCTGTTTGAATATCATACACTTCAATGTTATCTAAATAACTATCCAAAATCTGCGCAGCGGGCAAGGTGATACTGACATGGCTACCATCTGAGGTCACTTGTACATCAGTGGGTTTTAATTGATTTAAGTCAATGCCCGCGGTCACCCGTCCATGAGCGACAAAAAGCCCCTTTTGTTGATCTTGCCACAGGGCATACCAATTGCCTTCTTTTTGGCTGGTGATAACGGTATCGATGTTATATGCCACGGTTTGTAGTCGATTGAGACTTTGAATCTTAGTAACCACCCCTTCGCGGGTTAATACCTCAACTTTTTTAGGGGTATTTGCTTGTTGCCACTGCAAAAATAGCCAACCCGCCACCGCAATCACCGCCAGTAAAAATAAACTTACCCAAAAAGAAACCGGCTTTTTGTTACCCGGTGCAGGCGGTTCTGGCAAGTTTGCAGTCGGTTTTGCCTCAGGTGATGGCGTAGAAGATGAAGTGGGTAGTTGGGTCATGTATCCATTCCTAACAGTTTAATAGTGGATGCTATTTTGTATGGTTATGACTTGTCATGATTTCAATGTAGCTAGTTTAAATAGCCAATGGGTATGACCAAATTGTCATAATGATTTTCCTAATTTATAAAAATGCTAAAATTAAAAAAGCTAAGTCCAAAAATACGGCATCGACTTGGCAAAAATTAAAAAAACTATTGCACCACCCAGTGGCATAAAATAAGATAATCGGTTTACCAAATAGTCTATCCATTCTCGTTTTTTTCTTATTTCAAGCCGTACAAACAAGGTGTGCCATGCGAGCCAGTCAATTTACTTTTGCAACGTTAAAAGAAACCCCAAGTGATGCCGATATCATCTCCAGCCAATTAATGCTCCGTGCAGGGATGATTCGTAAATCTGCGTCGGGTCTCTACACGTGGCTACCGATGGGTCTAAAAACCTTACAAAAAGTTAAAAAAATTATCCGTGAAGAGATGGATGCCATCAACTGCCAAGAGCTGCTCATGCCTGTGGTGCAATCTGCCGAGCTTTGGCAAGAATCCGGTCGCTGGGAAGCCTATGGTCCTGAACTGCTGCGGTTTAAAGACCGTCACCAACGTGATTTTGTGTTAGGCCCAACGCATGAAGAAGTGATTACCGATATCGCGCGTAACTTGCTAAAAAGCTATAAACAGCTCCCTGTGAGCTACTACCAAGTACAAACCAAATTTCGTGACGAAATTCGCCCACGCTTTGGGGTGATGCGTTCACGTGAATTTATCATGAAAGATGCCTATTCGTTTCATATCGACCAACCGTCATTACAGCGCACCTATGATGATATGTATCGCGCCTATCATAATATCTTTACCCGTCTTGGGTTAGATTTTCGTGCGGTGCAAGCCGATACCGGCTCGATTGGGGGATTTGCGTCGCATGAGTTTCAAGTCCTAGCCGGCAGTGGTGAAGACGATATCGTATTTTCAGATAGCTCAGATTATGCGGCCAATATTGAGCTTGCTGAAGCGGTGGCGGTCGGTGAACGTGCTGCCCCAACGCAGGACAAAGCCGATGTCAGCACGCCCCATATGCCAACCTGTGAGCAAGTGGCTAAGCATTTAGGCTTGCCATTGTCACAGACGGTCAAAACTTTAATCGTCGAAGGTGCACCTACCGCAGAAGGTAAAGCCACCTTAGTCGCGTTAGTGTTACGGGGCGATCATACCCTAAATGAAATCAAAGCTGAAAAATTGGCGCAAGTCAAAGCCCCACTCACCATGGCGAGCGAAGAGGCGATGCAAGCAGCGGGGCTGCACAAAGGGTATATCGGGGTGTTTGATTTGAACATGCCAGTGATTGTAGATCGTGCCGCTGCGGTGTTGTCAGATTTTGTTAGCGGTGCCAACAAGCTAGATTTTCATACCACGGGCGTCAACTGGGAGCGTGATGCGACCATCACCGAAATTGCTGATATCCGCAACGTGGTAGCAGGCGACCCAAGCCCAGATGGACAAGGTACCTTACAAATCCGCCGCGGTATCGAAGTCGGTCATATTTTCCAGTTGGGTGACAAATACGCCAAAGCGTTAAACTGTGCGGTGATGGGTGAGCAGGGCAAACCTGTCATTACTATGATGGGCTGTTATGGTATCGGCGTGACCCGTATCGTCGCCGCCGCAATTGAACAAAACCACGATGACAATGGTATCATTTGGAAAACCAGTAGCACAGGTGAGAGCCTTGCGCCATTCACTGTGGCGATTGTACCGATGATTAAAGGCAAAATGAAAGATGCTCTAGACCCAGCGAAAGGGGACAAAGCAATGCAACTTGCCGAAGCGCTTTACACTGAGCTAAAAGCCCAAGGTGTTGATGTGCTACTTGATGACCGAGACGAGCGCGCGGGGGTAAAATTCGCCGATTTAGAGCTCGTTGGTATTCCCCATCGTATTGTTATCTCAGAGAAAAATATCAGTGAAACAGGCGAGGTGAAATATGAATATGTCAATCGCCAAGACGGTGAAAAACAGTTGCTCACTGCCGCGCAATTAAACCAACTGTTTAAAGACAATCAATTGATTGGCTAACACAACAACTTACCGCTACAAACGGTGAGGTTTGATAGATGATTTGAGTCGAACATTTACACGTTTTGTATGGTGTGGAAAAACTGACAGTGCTAAGATGGGCTGTCAGTTTTTTCTGTTTATCGCTTCATTAAATAGAGTAAGGAAAGTCATGCAATACAAACAACTTACCGCCAGTGTATTTGCCCTGTTGATGGGTGGGGCGATACTGGGACAAAGTTACCAAACCGCCATTGCAGCATCGACGAGCGTCGGACAGATCAATAACGAGCAGCGGCAGGTGACTCGGCAAGTCGCAGCGTTGTTGGATCGTAGCCATTATCTAGATAAAAAAATGGACGCTGCAACGGGCAAGCAAATTTTAAGCGACTATTTTGATGCGCTTGACCCCAATCATAGCGTGTTTTTGCAGTCCGATATTGATGAATTTACCCAAAAATATGGCAATAGTTTTGCCGATTATCTCAAACGCGGTGATTTAAAAGCGGGTTTTGACATCTATCAGCGTTTTATTGAGCGCTCAAAAGCGTATTACAGCTTTGCCGATAGCTTATTAAAATCCCCTGTGAACTTACAGAGCAATGAAACGGTCATTATGAACCGTGAAAAATTGCCACGTTTTAAAACCGTTGCCGAGCAACGCGATTTTTGGCGCAAACAGCTGACCTACCAGCTGATTGGTATGACCATCAATCAAGATGAAGACAAAAACAAAGACAAGTTTTTGCAAGAAAATGCCGATAAATACAACGCCAGTGATTTAGTCAAAAACGAAACGCGCTCACCAAGCCAAGTGCTAGACCAGCGTTTAAAGCGCCAATATGCGCAGCTACAGCGTATCGATAGCGACCAAATCGTTGAAACCCTGTTAAATGCAGCGATGGCAGCCTATGACCCGCACAGTAATTATTTTGCCCCCGTGCAAGCTAATGAGATGCAAATCCAATCGACCCTTGAATTGGTCGGTATCGGTGTCTCGATTCAGCCCGATCGCAAGAATCCTGACTACACCCGTATCATCAGCCTAGTTGATGGCGGGCCTGCCGCTCGTTCGGGTCAAATCAAACCCAATGACTTAATCATCGGCGTATCCACTGAAGATAAAGGCATGGTCGATACCGTCGGTTATTCGACACGGGAAGTAGTGAACCTCATTCGCGGTAAAAAAGGTTCATCCGTCACCGTGCGCGTCAAAGCGCCTAACACCCCAGACAGTAGCGCGCGTAATGTCACCCTCATACGTGACGTGATTCAGCAAGAAGAATCGGGCGTCAATCATCGGGTGATTAGTATCAAAGATAAAAACGGACAAGCCAAAAAAATCGGTGTGCTAGAAATCCCAAGTTTTTATCTCAACTATAAAGCCCGCCGTGCGGGAGAAGACTATCGTAGTGTCAGCATTGATACGGAAAACGCGTTAAAAGCTTTAAACCAGCAAAACATTGATGGCCTAGTGGTAGACCTGCGTGATGACCCAGGTGGCTCACTCGATGAAGTCGCCAAAATGATTGGCTTGTTCATCAAGTCAGGTCCGCTGGTACAAATTCGTGATAATCGCGGCAATATCCAAGTGTATGAAGACGAAGATAAAGGTAAGCAGCTGTATACAGGCCCGATGACCGTACTTATTAACCAAGGCTCGGCTTCAGCCAGCGAGATTTTTGCCGCAGCGATTCAAGATTATGGTCGCGGTCTGATTGTCGGCAGCACGAGCACAGGTAAAGGCTCAGCACAAATTCAGCTTGATAACCTTGCCTTAGGGTCAGCGACCTTAACCCAGCGCAAGTTCTACCGTATCACAGGCGGCAGTACCCAAAATAAAGGCGTTGTACCCGATGTGCGCTTAGTCAATATCTATGAAGGCATGGAGTTTGGTGAACGTAGCATGAAAAACCCACTGGCATGGGATACCATTCGTGCCGCGCCGTACCAACCTGCGGGCAACTATTCCGGTGAGACCTTGCAATCACTCAATGCCTTGTCACAGCAGCGTCAAGCAGCCAATGCCCAGTTCGCTTATCTAAGCCAACTCAACAGAATCCGTAATGAGGAAGATGATAAGAAACCTGTCAAATTAGACATCAATGACCGCCGTACTTTCCGCAAAAACATTGAGGCAAAAATGTTGGCGGCAGAAAATGCGAGACGCCAAGCCAATGGGGAAAGCCCCTATAGCACGTGGACAGCGTACCAAGCTGCGCAAGATGCAGAGTTAGAAGTCCGTAGCCGTCTAAAACAAGCCGAACGTCCAAAGCTGCCTGAAAGTGAAGCTTTTGTGATTGAAGCGGCTAATGTGATGCTTGATGCACAGACAGCCAATAACCAACGCCCCTAATGGCAAAAATGTGTGTAAGCAAAAGCTTACATGCATTGACGTTTGTACGACTGTTACCGAATGGTAAATTTTGTAATAATACATTCAACGGCACAGGGATGGTTCTCAAGGATTGAGATAGGGACAGAATTGCCAATAAAGGAATGGTTTATCGTAGTATTAAGGAATGATGCTTGATAAACACGTGGAGTGAGACTTAGGATGAGTCAAGAAATTCACTACCAGTTAGTAAGGACCTTAAGGATGAGGTCAGTGATGCTAGGATAGCAGGTAAAAAAGCCATATCATCTGATATGGCTTTTTTACTTTGGAGGAGGAGTTAATCTATTCTAGAAACGATAGTCATGACGGGCTGACCAGTCGTCGATTTCTTTTTCTACCACATCTTCGGCGCGGCCATAACGCTCTTGGATTTTACCTGATAGCTTTTGGCGATTACCTTCCAATTGGGTAATTTCATCATCAGTTAAGTCACCCCAAGTTTCTTTTACAGCGCCTTTAACTTGTTCCCATTGACCTTTAATTGTATTCTCGTTCATGAGTAGTATCCTTTTTTGTAATTAATTTAATGCTATATAAATAATTAAAAATATATACCCAATCCTGCGTCTTTATTATTGCTTGGATTGTTTGTTGGGTATAAAACTATTATGCCTAAATCTAGCGCACAGTGTGTGGTAAAAACTGTAGTAAAGCATCAAAAAACGTAACTAAATCAATGATTTTGTAAATAATATCAAGCGTTTCTTACACCCCGTAAAAGTATTTCATAGGGTAAAATTTTGCACAAAAAAAGAAGGCTATAAATATAGCCTTCCATTTAATCTTTCTAAGCTTTAATGATAACTTAGTGGTGATGACCGCCTGCACCGTGTACGTGACCGTGTTGTAACTCTTCATCTGATGCATCACGAATGCTTGCCACTTCCACATCAAAATGAAGTTTTTTACCTGCTAGGGGATGGTTAGCATCAACAATCACTTTGTCCTCTTGTACATCTTTCACAGTGACTAACATCACATGACCGTCTTCAGTTTGCGATTGGAACTGCATACCTGGTTGGATATCTTCGACACCTTGGAAGTTTTCGCGTGGAACTTCTTGTACTGCAGCATCATCGAATTCGCCGTAAGCGTCTGCAGGTTCAATGCTTGCAGTAAATTTGTCGCCCACTGATTTGCCCGCCAATTGTGACTCAAGACCTGGAATAATGTTTTGGTAGCCATGTAAATACGCTAAAGGTTGACCTTCTGGTGATTGGTCAATGACGTTACCTTCGTCGTCTTTTAAGGTGTAATGAAAATGTACAACGTTGTTATTATTGATAGTAGACATCGCTAAAATTCCTTATGAATCAATGAATGGATTGGCAAATCGCTTTTTTGGCACAATAAATTAAAATTGCTAGGATTTTTCACTATCATTACCGTGAAAATCTTTGAACTTTTGGTTAAACCTCAAAATACGCCAAAAAGTGTTAATGTAAATTGTAACATCAATCATTAAAAATTTGGCAGTTATAGACTTTAAAACACATTTTTAATCATTCAACCATACAACACTGTAACAATAAAGTCGTGTTCTGTTATTAATGGCGATAAGATTTAAAAATTCAATTTATCGGGCAAATTATTTGTTAAAGAGTCCTGTAGCCAGTAGGTGATTTTATCAGCCGTTGCCGTAAAACCACCGCCTTTAGGCGGTGGATATAAGGCAACTTGTACACTATAACGCTTGCATAAATTTTGCTAAAATAATTTGCATGAAAACACTCAAGCTACGCATACGAGATAAACACACAGCAAAGCTTAACCGCCTAAGTGGTTCGGTCAATTTCGTATGGAACTACGTCAATGACTTGAGTTACAAGCATCTGCAAAAAACTGGGAAATTCTTTTGTGCCTATGATCTAAACGAATACACCAAAGGTAGCGGTGAACTGCTAGGCTTGCATAGTCAAACTATTCAAGCCATTAACGAAACCCACGCCAAATCGCGTCGCCAATTCAAAAAAGCCAAACTAAACTGGCGAACCAATAACCCAAGCTCTAAGCGTAAAAGCTTAGGTTGGCTACCGTTTAAACAATCTGCCATCAAACACATCGCCACACACCAAATTGGTAAAAAAGGCTTAAAATCCACCTTACAGCTTAGTTTAGCCAAAGGACAAAAACTAGTCATTGACCTATGGGACAGCTACAACCTTAGCCTATATCAAATCAACACTTGCGAGCTAGTCCAAGACAGCCGTAACCGTTGGTATGCCTGTATCACCGTCAAAGACTATCCCAAGACACAATGCGGAACGGGTAGCGTAGGCATTGACTTAGGGCTTAAAGACAGTGCCACTACCTCAAGCGGTGACAAACTCACCATCAAGCAAACGCTCAAATATGCCAAAGCATTAGCTACCGCTCAACGTGCCAAAAACAAACAGCGTGTCAAGGCAATCCATGCCAAAATTAAAAATACACGCCAAGACCTCATACACAAATTCACCACAGGGCTAGTTAAGAATAACGCCCTAATCGTGGTTGGTGATGTAAAAACCACCCAATTTAACAATAAAAAAGGCAAACTAGCCAAGTCGGTTTACGATGCAGGTTGGTTTGAATTGAAACGACAACTGACCTATAAGTGCGAGAACGCAGGTTGTCGTTTTGAAATCGTATCAGAGCGATACACTACCCAAACTTGCTCGTGCTGTGGCGATATGTCCAGTAGCTTGAGCGGTAGAGCAGGTTTGCGAATAAGAGAATGGACTTGTGCAAAGTGTGGCACATGGCATGATAGAGATATTAATGCCAGTCGGAACATTCTTGCGGTCGGGCTTGACCGTCTTGCAGAAGGAATCCCCTCACTTTAGGGAGGGGAGGAAGTCAAATAACCCAGCCCCTATCTGCCAAAATGCGTTTGATTTGGGCATAAATCACTGGCGCGCTGATCAGTCCCGCTAACCCAAACGTTGCTTCAAGCACCAAAATAAATAACAACAATTCCCAAGCAGACGCTCGGATTTTGTGACCAATGATTTGCGCATTTAAAAAGTATTCAAGTTTATGAATGCTCACCAACCACACAAGCGATAAAATGCTGATGCCAAGCCCGTGAGTGAGGCTGAGCAAAACGATAACAATGTTTGAGACCAAATTACCAACGACAGGGAATAGCCCTGCGCAAAAGGTGATAAGCACAACGGTCCAAGCCATCGGTAGCGGATGACCGAGTATAGGTAATATCCCTAGCAAAAACACCGAAGTTAAGATGGTATTGATACTAGAGATTTTGACTTGCGCAAAAAATACATCATTAAACCCCATGATAAGTTCATCAAATTTTTGGCGCAAATGCTGGGTAAATGGGGTTTTATGCGCCGCGCTATTCACAGGTACTTGCAATGCCACAATACAACCAATCACAACACCGGCTAGCACATAACCAAGCCCGCGTAACGTATGAATACCCACTAACTGTAGTTGCGGCGCATGACTTTTGATAGTACTCATGAGCATAGCTTGAAATGAACTGACTGAAATGGGTAGATGCTGAGAGATACTTGCGGGTAGTAGGGTATGAAGCTGGTCAAATATGTCCAATATCTGTCGGATAAGCTTATTAAAGACATCAATACTCGCTTTATCAGCAATCCAATCGCCAAATACATACACAGTAAGCGAAATTATGGTCGCCAAAATGGCAATAGCAAACCATTCTGCGACTTTACCCACACGCTGCTGACGCGAGGCGCTATGCATATAGGCAATGACATGCCGATAAATCCAGCCAGCAATGCCGCGAACCAGCGCATAAGTAATTAAGGTGGCAAAAAGCACTAAAGTCAGGTGGAGCAATAGCACAGGCAGCCAGACAACAATCACACTGCTAATCGCTAACAAAAAACTTTTCATATCTGACCACTGTAACCGATCATTGGTCAAAAAAGGATCGCCCAAATGAGCACTGGTCGAAGCGTTGTTTTTATTTTCAAGTGCGGGTTCAGGATTGTTGCCAAGGGGTTCAGCGGTCATAAATAACATCTTAACAAGATAAAAAAAGATGAGATAAAACTAACACAATTTTAGTGATTAAAGTATTAGATTTATGACAAAATTTTGTCAAAATCGCGTGCGTGATGCGCAATAATCACCCGTGAAAATCGCAATCAAACGTAAAATCGGCTACAATATGCCATCTTTTTTATTCTTTCTTTTATCGGTTACCAAGCCTCGCTACTTTTAAGTCAAACACTATGTCACTACATTCTGAAATCGCCAAACGCCGCACTTTTGCTATTATCTCGCACCCCGATGCCGGTAAAACCACCATGACCGAAAAATTACTGCTGTGGGGACAAGCAATTCAGCGCGCAGGTGAAGTCAAATCACGCAAAACCGACAGACACGCGACATCTGACTGGATGAGCATGGAGCAAGAGCGTGGTATCTCGATTACCACCTCAGTGATGCAGTTTCCCTATGCTGACAACATGGTCAATCTGCTAGATACCCCAGGTCACGCCGACTTTTCAGAAGATACCTATCGTACCTTAACCGCGGTGGACAGCGCACTGATGGTGATTGATGGGGCAAAAGGGGTTGAAGAGCGAACCATCAAGCTGATGGAAGTATGTCGGATGCGTGATACGCCGATTATCTCGTTTGTCAACAAGCTTGACCGCGAAATCCGTGACCCGTTATCACTGCTTGATGAAATTGAAAACGTCCTAAAAATCCAATGTGTGCCGATGACGTGGCCGATTGGTACGGGCCAGCATTTTGTTGGGGTGTATAACATCAGCGAAGATAAAACCTACTTTTATCAAAAAGGTCATGGTACTGAGATTGTCGAGATTGAGAGCCGTGACGGCTATGACTATCCAGATGTCCGCGAGAGAATCGGTGAAATTGCCTTCCGTGAATTTGAAGAAAGCCTAGAGCTTGCAAAAATGGCACATGAAGATTGGGATGTTGATGAGTTTTTGACAGGTAAACAAACGCCTGTGTTGTTTGGTACGGCGTTGGGTAACTTTGGCATTAACATGGTGCTTGATGTACTTACCCAATACGCCCCAGCGCCTAAAGACCATGACACAGTCGAACGCACCGTCAAAGCCGATGAAGAAAAATTCTCCGGCTTTGTCTTTAAAATTCAAGCTAACATGGACCCAAAACACCGTGACCGTATTGCCTTCATGCGGGTGTGTTCAGGCAAGTACGAAAAAGGCATGAAAATGAAACATGTGCGCTTGGGCAAAGAAGTACGCATTTCAGATGCCTTGACATTTTTGGCAGGTGACCGCGAAGCGCTGGAAGAAGCGTATTCGGGCGATATCATCGGCTTACATAATCACGGCACCATCCAAATTGGCGATAGCTTTACCGAAGGCGAAACTTTAAACTTTACAGGCATTCCCCACTTTGCGCCAGAATTATTTCGCCGTGTGGTACTTAAAGACCCACTAAAATCCAAACAACTGCAAAAAGGTTTACAGCAGCTATCAGAAGAAGGCGCCACCCAAGTATTTATGCCGCAAATCAACAATGATTTGATTTTGGGCGCGGTAGGGGTGCTACAGTTTGAAGTGGTCGCGCATCGGCTACTTGAAGAATATAAAGTGCAATGTACCTTTGAGCCTGTGTCGATTGCGACGGTGCGCTGGGTGCATTGTGATGACAAAGTGGCGTTTGAGAAGTTTAAGAAAAAAGCCCACGACCAGTTATCTGTTGATGGCGGTGGTTATTTGACCTATCTTGCCCCAAGCCGGGTTAATCTTAAATTGATGCAAGAGCGTTATCCAGAAATTACCTTTAGCGCCACCCGTGAGCATTGATTTTTATGTGCGAGTTGAATTCAGCTAAGTATAAACAAGCTCTGAATTTTTTTGCAAATGACGTTAAGGGATTAACATCCCATAATGTTTGGCAAAGTATTGTGGATAATGAATATTTATCTGAGTTTGGGGATACGCACGATTTCGAATTTAAGAAAAAATTTTTTTTTGACTTTATACGCTATGCTCTTGAAAATGGTTATTTTAAACTTGGCAAAAATGACTGTTTCTTAACGGGTTCGATTGATGAGCAACTTAAGTTATGGGAAACCGCTTTTCCCAGTCATGAAAAAGCTTTATTAACAGACGATGGCTTGTTTTATATTTGGTTTTTTCTTGAAGAATGTCCTGCGGGATTTGTTTGGCTATTTCCGCAAGATGATGGGTCAATATATGAGCATTGGACATGAATTTATCTATTTACCAAACCGTAACTAAACTATGGCAAAATATAAAGATTCTTAACTCAACTACTTTAGTAAAATTCTTTATAATTTGTTAAACTATAGGCATTAGCTTAGTTTAGCAACTACTATATTTTTTTGAATAATCGACAATAACAAGTGAGGATACTATGCAATTTCCTAATGGTGTAAACAAATCAAACCTTATTAAACTTGGCGTACTTGGTGCCGCTTATTATATGTTAAAAGGTCGTAACAAAACCCAGCCAACTATTGAAAACAAGGCTGGTAGCCAAGCAAATAACCCCGTACCTGCTGATAATGACAATGGCGCTGCAGATTCAACTGCCACTAAGCCTAATAAAACTACCGCATTTACCGTCGGTAAAGAGCTAGCTGCAAAAGTATTGGGTAAAAAATTCTAAAACTTATCGAATACTTATCAAATTACGTTATCATATAACAGCTATATCCATAACGGTATTTGAAAACAGCCCATTAGTCCACCATTAAACGGGTATCGACTGATGGGTTTTTTTATGGCAATACTGTTAAAAGCTAAGGTTTAAAAACTAAGGCAGGGAAAGGAAAGGTATGAGCATATCGAGGGTGATTAAACTAGGGGTTGCTGCGACAGCTTTATTGTTGCTACCTAGACGTAGTAGTCCACGGGCTGATAAAGTAGCCGATTACCGTAAAAGTCTATCCGCTAAAAATACAGTTGAGACGCCTATCAATAAAAATACTGAGCAGGATAACCATAACTAAAACAATGGCTAAAACTTTTATGTAAAGCTATGGGCAGATAACAAATAAAGGATAAATAGATGACGTGCGTGGGCTGCACCGCAATTGACGGTGCCTTACAGCGAGCTAAACGGCAATGTCAAACCACAGTATTTGAAATGATATGACTATGATAAATGATCCGACTTGCTCGTTTGATTTGCCATTACCATTACCATTAATTGATACGCATACCCATTTTGATGTGGATAGCTTCGATCATGACCGTGAAATCCAATCCCAATTGGCATGGGATAATGGCGTTCATCATCTGGTTTTGATAGGCTTTTTAGCAAAGTATTTTGCACAAATGTTGGCGTGCCAACAGCAAATGCAAGGTTATGGGCAGCAAGGCAAAGCCACACCTTTGGCGCATTTAGCTTTTGGGTTGCATCCTTTTTATATCACTGAGCATAAAGACAGCGATTTGCAGCGGCTAGAGCAGTTTATTCAGCAATATTCTCCCATTGCGATTGGGGAAATCGGGCTTGATACTTTTACTGCGCCGATGAAAACTGCGGAGAATTACGCTAGGCAGCAAGATTTTTTTGTTCAGCAACTTGAATTGGCAAAACAATACCAACTGCCGGCGCTGCTACATATTCGCCGCGCGCATGGCGATGTGATTAAAATGTTAAAATCACAAAAATTTACCCAAGGCGGCATTGCCCATAGCTTTAGTGGCGGTATCCAAGAAGCCAAAGCGCTGGTCAATCTGGGCTTTAAAATCGGCATCACTGGGCAAGTGACCAATCCGAATGCCAAAAAACTGCGCCATACCCTTACAGAACTTGTCAAAACCGTTGGGCTTGATGCTATTGTGATTGAGACGGACTGCCCAGACTTTACGCCGCTGCCCTGTCATGGGACGCACGGTAGGCGCAATGTACCTGCCAATCTGCCGTACGTGTTGACAGCATTATCAGACTTATTAAGAAAAGATCAATCACGGCTCGCCGAACAGTTGTGGCAAAATAGCTGCGCTGCACTACAAGTCAGCTGGGATTATCCTATCCCAAACAAATTGAATATAAACCCTGACCAAGATTAAGATAAACCATGACAATGACAGCCGAAATGACGCCTGATATGACATTAACTGATGCCCAATACGAACGCCGTTTTACGGGTACCCAAAAACTGTATGGTGCCGCGCAATTTAGTAAGTTTGAGAATCTGCATGCGTATGTGGTAGGCGTGGGCGGTGTGGGCTCATGGGCAGCTGAGGGACTGGCTCGTACAGGTGTGGGCGAGATGACATTAATTGACATGGATGTGCTAGTAGCTTCCAATGTCAATCGACAATTACCCGCTACCGATAGCAATTTTGGTAAAAGCAAAATTGAAGCCATGGCAGCACGTATCAAAGAAATTAATCCGCATATCAAATTACATTTGATTGACGATTTTTTGAGCCAAGACAACGTACAATTGTTAATACCTAATCGTGCTTTGCAATCACAGCTTAAACAGTCAGGTAAACAGCTTGTGGTGTTAGATTGTGTCGATGATATGAATGCCAAGCTTGCGCTTGCGTTGCATTGCCGATTTAATAAATTAAAGTTAATTATGGCGGGCGGGGCAGGTGGCAAGACGGATCCGACCCAAATTCAGGTGGCAGATCTTAAGGATACTTATCAAGATCCGCTACTGGCTAAAGTCAGACAGCGACTTCGTCAAGATTATGGCATCAATCGTGCGATGAAAGAAAAGTTCGGTATTCGTTGTGTGTTTTCATCACAGCCACCGATTGTTGATAAGTCTTGTCAAGCAGGTGGTTTGCATTGTGGCGGCTATGGATCGGCCGTTGCAGTGACCTCAGTGGTGGGGATGATGTTGGTGGCTGAAGCGTTAAAATAACCTCAGCGTTTAATTTTTATCACGTAGTAGGACGGTGTTAATGAGATGATATCATATCCTATAGCAAGCAATGAAAAACAGCGTCTAGCGGTATTGGATGAGTACCATATTATCCAAACAAATACAGAAGCCGAATTTGAGCGTATTAGCGCATTGGCTAAGGCGTTTTTTGGTACTAAGATTGTCGCTATTACTTTTTTGGATGCTGATATCCAGTTTTTTAAGTCAAGAATTGGTCTAAAAGAACCTTCAACCAGCCGTGATGTTGCTTTTTGCAATTACACTATTACACAAAATGACACCTTTGTCACGCTCGATACTCACCAAGATACGCGATTTAAAAACAATCCTTTAGTCACCGGTTACCCTTATATTCGGTTTTATGCTGGCGCACCCATCGTAGTTCACGATAGTCAAGGTAGGGAATTTGCTTTGGGCGCCCTATGTGTGATTGACGACCAGCCGCATCAAGATTTTGATGCCAATCAACAACGCGTGTTAGCAGATTTGGCGGCGATGGTGAGTGATACCTTAAAATTACGTCAGCAGCGTTACCAAGCTGAACGCGCCGATGAGGTAAAGACCGCATTTTTGGCCAATATGAGCCATGAAATTCGCACGCCGATGAATGGTATCATGGGTATGCTTGAATTACTTGAGCAGACACCGCTTGATAAGCAGCAGCAACACTATATCAAATCGATTAAATCGTCCAATGAGCATCTGCTTACCATCGTCAACGACATTTTGGATTTATCCAAAGTAGAATCAGGTAAGATACGTTTTGAGAGTATCCCCGTTGATTTAGCCCAGCTATGCCAAGACGTGTATCAATGCTTTTTAGCCACTGCGCAAGAAAACAGCGTGGAACTCGTACTCGACTACCCTGACAACTTGCCCAAATATGTCAACACCGATCCTGTGCGCCTGCGACAGATTTTAATCAATCTAGTCAATAACGCCATCAAATTTACCCCAAAACAGGGTAAAGTGACCATTCAAGCCATGAAGGGCTGTGATAAGCACCAAATCAAATTCAATGTGATTGATACAGGTGTTGGTATCAAGCCTAAATCATTGGCAGTGATTTTTGATGCGTATAATCAAGCTGATAAGTTTACTCATCGTGTATATGGTGGTACAGGGCTAGGGCTATCTGTGTGCAAAGCGTTGGCAGAAGGGATGGGTGGTACGATTAAGGTAACCAGTGAAAAAAATAAAGGCGCAACCTTTACCCTAACTTTACCAATGATAGCAACCGATGAAATCAGCTATCAGCAGTGGCACCAACGTCATGATGAAACCGCAATACAACCGCGAGAACATCTACCTGCCCATATTCTACTAGCAGAAGACAATGAGCTAAATGCCATGGTCGCGGTCAAAAGCCTAAAAAAATATGGCTATGAAGTCACCCGAGCCAAAGATGGGCTTGAAGCCGTCAATTTTTATAAAGCTGACCCTAGCAAATATCACATCATTTTGATGGATCATCAAATGCCCATCATGGATGGGGTGGAAGCCACCAAGATGCTCAAACAATCATTCAATCAGTTGCCGCCTATTATTGCAGTGACGGCACACGCCATGCATGGGGACAAAGAAGTATATCTTAATGCGGGTATGCAAGATTACTGTACCAAGCCCTATAAGCCTGAAGCGCTTGATGTGATGATTCAGCGCTGGCTGCATCATGTCGCCAACACGGTTTAAGAGATATTAATCACAAAATTTGCTTGCATTTGCGCAAACAATTGCTTACGGTAAAACCCTACCACAGTTTGTAGTAGGGTTTTATTTTTGTTGAAGTATTTTTGCTTTGTCACGGCTAAAAATGGCTTTGGCGACAGTGTTTTATAGAATTAAGAGCTAAAAAAACGCCTATGGGAAATTTTATTTTTTTACAAATTTTGGCAGCTGTCTGTGCTTTGTCCATCATTACCACGCTATTTAACAAGCGGATTTTGGACTTTCCACAAGCCATTGGAGTGCCCATTGTGTCGGCGGTACTGGTTTTTATTTTGCAGTGGAGTGCAAGCCTGCTCAATGGCAACGAGTTTATTACCATCAATATCACCAGTATCCAAAATGCGGTGCGTGATATCGATTTTTACGATTTTTTAATCAATGGGGTGATTTGTTTTATTTTGACGTCATCGGCGCTGACATTTAAGGTATCTGATCTGAAAAACTATTGGAAACCGATTGGGATTTTGGCAAGTATCGCATTGGCACTGTGTGCGCTGTTTTTTGCAAGCCTCATGTTTGGATTTCAGTGGCTCACAGGGGCAAATATCCCGTTTGCGGTATTGCTGTTATTGGGCGCGGCACTGGGCGCGACTGACCCGATTGGCATCAAAGGCGTGCTTAGCTCTATCAAAGCGCCGCGCCATTTGATGATTAAGCTAGAAGGCGAATCGCTGTTCAATGATGCGGTGTGTATTGCGCTATTTATGACTATTTTGCATGGTCTGCAAGGCAATGGCTTTAGCATCGTGACCACAGTAGAAGTGTTGTTGTATGAAATCGTGGTCGCAGGGATTATTGGTTGGTTTTTTGGGCAGATGACGCTGCGGATTTTAAGCGGTAAACACGAAATGGAGTCACTGATTTTGACCACGGCATTTTTGGCGTGTGGGTCGTATTTGGTGGCATTGTATGCGCATGCTTCCGCGCCCATTGCTTGTGTGGTCGGGGGCTTGATTGTCGGTAACCGTTGGCACCAGATTTTAGAAGAAGGTGAAATCACCTATGTGAATCACTTTTGGCACGCCATTGAGGGGATTATCAATTCATTTTTGTTCACCCTTATAGGTCTGGAGCTATTTATTTTAGAGCTGAATACCTCGTTGATTTTGGGCGGTGTGGTGGCATTTATTTGTCTGCATTTATCTCGCTTTTTGGCAAATTTTGCGTCATTTAGCCTGTTATCTGATGTCCGAAAAACTAGTTATAACGGCAGTTTGACGATTTTATCGTGGGGCGGGGTACGCGGGGCAATTTCTTTGGCGTTGATTTTATCAGTTTCTAACGTGCCTGAATTGCAGCCCTATAGCAGCTTTTTGGTGGGTTATACCTTTATCGTGGTATTGATGTCGGGCGTGGTATGTGGTCTGGGGCTACCTGCAGTAATGAATGCGTTTTATCATAACCCAAACGAACCCAAAACGGGTTTTGCAGGGTGGTATCAAAGGCTAGTTAAACGCTTTAATCGCAAAGGCTACCAGTATGTGCTCAGCGAGGATGAGCAGGGTAATGAAGTGATTACCCGTTACCAGCCGCCGCCTGTGGTGATTCAAGAGACGCCTAGTAGTGTCGGTATGGCGTTGCCACTGCCAAAAGTGATTGATAAAGAT
Organism: Moraxella sp. CTOTU47616; assembly: GCF_032017465.1. Taxonomy (NCBI): domain Bacteria; kingdom Pseudomonadati; phylum Pseudomonadota; class Gammaproteobacteria; order Moraxellales; family Moraxellaceae; genus Moraxella; species Moraxella sp. CTOTU47616. The sequence goes on along the minus strand of NZ_DALZPU010000004.1, from coordinate 149,105 downwards.
GGGCATGATGAATTGGCCCATCCCAATGGTTTTTAACTGTTGCTACCACAAAAAAAGACCTAGCCAATCGCTAGGTTTTTTTTATAGCATTAGATGATTAGATGGCTGCGCGCAAAATCCGCTCAGACACTGCCAAATCATTGCTACGATGTTCACCAAGTTTGACCATATTATGTTCTTCTAATTGGCTTAAAATTGGCGCGATTGCAGACGCATCAAGGTCGGCATCTGACAATCTCACCGGTAAGCCAAGCTCGCGGAAGAAGTTTTCGGTGTTGACAATCGCTTGTTCGATTTTATCCTCATCGCTACCTTCAGTGATATGCCAAACGTTTTTGGCGTACTGTAGTAACTTGTCTTTTTTGCTATCTTTGAGCTCACGCATCACCCCAGGCAACACAATGGTCAAAGTGCGGGCGTGGTCAATGCCGTGTAGGGACGTGAGTTCATGTCCAATCATATGGGTGGTCCAGTCTTGTGGTACGCCAGTGCCAATGAGACCATTGAGTGCCATTGTCGCTGTCCACATGATGTTCTTACGCGTTTCCATGTCGTTAGGGTTGGCTTTGACGGCACGGCCTTCTTCAATCAAGATTTTGAGCAGACTTTCAGAGAAACTATCTTGGACTTTGGCATTGACTGGGTAAGTCAGATACTGCTCCATCACATGCACAAACGCATCGCCTACACCATTCATCACTTGACGCTCAGGTAGCGTTAAGGTTTTGGCAGGGTCAAGAATCGAAAACTGCGGGAATACTAGCGGATTACCAAAAGGCAATTTGGCATGACGCTCACTATGATTGATAACGCCGCCTGAATTCATCTCTGAACCTGTTGCAGGAATAGTCAATACAGTACCGAGCGGTAGCGCATTTTGAATATCACGGGTATATCCTTTTAATGCTTCCCACGCTTTTTCATGGTCTTTGTCGTCATCTAAGGTGGCAGTCAATGCAACAAATTTGGTGCCATCAAGTACTGAACCACCACCGACAGCGAGCAAAAAATCAATGTTGTTGGCATGTACCATATCGACGGCTTTCATCAAGGTATTAAATTCTGGATTTGGCTCAATGCCGCCAAATTCAAAGATTTCACGCTGTTTACCTTGTAGCGCGGTTTTGACCTCATCGAGTGTGCCGGTTTTTTTGGCAGAGCTGCCGCCATAGGTGATAAGTACACGGGCATTATCAGGGACAAGATTGGCGAGTTCTTTGATTTGACCTTCGCCAAATACGATACGCACAGGGTTGTAATATTGGAAATTATTCATGCCGATCCTTAAGAAATTGTTATTGTTAAAACATTGCCACTTGTAAAAATGCACCATGGCACTTATTAAGTAAACGTTACGCTCAAACACAGCGCTATCATAGAATAAAATAGTGAAAGCAATTGCAATAATTTGTCTAAAACTCGCAAAAGCTTTTTAAAAACAAATGATTTGTAAAACAAATGCTTGCTAAAACGTAGTCTTTGCTCAAGCTTCTAACAGCAGATTAACCTGTGAAAATTACGCTGTGACGAAGTTTGATAGCAACGTATATAAGTCTAAAACCCTTATAAACAAGGATGCTGCAACAATTTTTTTATCAAGTTTGTTATGACTTGAAGCTAGCAGCGTCCAATAACTCAACGAAAGATGAATCAACAATCACGAGGAATGTATGTCTTACTCCGCTCTTTTATCACCGATTAACGTGGGCGCGATGCGCTTGCCAAACCGCGTCTTTATGGCGCCATTGACCCGTCTGCGTAGTGCTGATTTGCCAAATGGAACAAAAAATATTGGTGGCTTGCCAACGCCACTCATGGCAACCTATTATACCCAGCGCGCTAGCAGTGGTTTGATTATCACAGAAGCCACGGATATCTCAGCCGATGCCAAAGGCTACGCAGGTGCGCCCGGTGTTTTTAGTGATGCACAAATTGCAGGCTGGAAAATGATTGCTGATAGCGTACACCAAGCAGGCGGTCATATCGCTATGCAGCTATGGCACACAGGGGTAGTATCGCATTATAGCTTGCGTCCACAAGGTCAGCCGCCTGTATCGGCATCAACCGTGGATTTGGGTGATGCGGTACGCACCTCGTTAAGAGATGACGAAGGCAAAGTATACCGTGTGACTGCCACGCCAGCGCGTGAGATGACCACTGCAGAAATCAAACAAACTGTCGATGATTTTGCCAATGCCGCGCGTAATGCGATTGAAGCGGGCATGGATGTTATTGAAATCCACGGTGCACACGGCTATTTGATTCATCAATTCTTGTATGAGAGCGTTAACCAACGCAGCGATGAATACGGTGGTAGCTTAGAGAACCGTATGCGCTTTTTGAAAGAAATTCTAACTGCAGTTACTAGCGCGATTGGCAGTGACAAAGTGGGTATCCGTATCTCGCCACTGGGTCAATTCAATGGTGTGGATGCCGGTAGTGAAGACGATGCGTTAGCAATCATCAAACTGATCGATAGCTTTAACCTAGCCTATTTACATATCTCCGAGCCAGACTGGGCAGGTGGAAAACCCTTTACCGCAGAATTCCGTCGCCAAATTCGTGATGCTTATCACGGCGTGCTTATCGGTGCTGGTGGCTATACCGCAGAAAAAGCAGACACGCTGATTCGTGATGGGTTGATTGATGCGGTCGCTTTTGGTCGCAGTTATATCGCAAATCCAGATTTGGTTGAGCGTTTTCAGCAAAATGCGCCGCTTAATAAAGCGAACTCAGCCACTTTTTATGGTGGCGATCAAGAAGGCTATACCGATTATCCTGCGTTAGCCCAATAATCGTACTAGCGAAAATAATCGTATTAGCGAATACGAAGACCCCGATCGTGTGATGACATGAGCGGGGTTTTTTATGGTGAGTGAAAAACAAACAAATTTTTTTACTGAACTTATCATGAAAGTGACTAGAAAATCTGCTAATAATAATCAAGCGGTAATAGGAAATTGTCATATCAAAAAATAGTCAAACAAAGACAAGGAGAACGAAATGAAAACACGTTTTACAGCCCCCTTATTTGGCGCAGCTATAGCCATGCTATCGGTAGCGGTAACCACCCAAACTGCCACTGCCGCGACAGCTACCAAAATTATTTTCCCAAAGGGTAGTTACTGCGCCAGTTATTCAGGCAATTTTAGCAAAAGTAAAACCTACAGTCTGTATCTGCTAAAAAACCAAGATTTTGAAGTCAAAGCCGCCAATATGGAAGACGGTATCCACATCAGAGATGCACGGGGTGTGCTGCGAGGTCAATGGATTGACGACAATACCTATCGTATTCATACGCGCACCAAAGGTCTGCATTATGTGACAGTACGCAGTCCATATGGCGACCAACAAGTTGAGTTTTGCGCATATTAATTTAATAAGGATTGTGCTATTAGCCAAAACTTGAAAATACCACCATTAACACCGGTGAGATGATATTGACCAAAAATCCAAAGCTCATGGCAAGCGGTACCACTTCATTTCCCCCTGAGCTTTGGATGACCGGCAAGGTAAAATCCATGGTGGTCACCCCGCCCAAACCCACCGCCGTGGTTGGGTATTTGCGAATCAGCATAGGGATAAACAGTAGCGCCGTGAACTCACGTAACAAATCATTGAGCAATGCCACACTTCCCCAAACGGCGCCATACGCATCAGTCATGATAATTCCCGACAACGAATACCAGCCGTAGCCAGAAGATAGCGCTAAGCCTTGGGTAAAGGTCACATCAGGCATTATCAGTGCATACACTAAACCACCGACTGCCACACTGAGACAAAAAATCACACAGGCTTGTACGCCGCGTTTATTGACCAATACCTGCCGCAACGTCATCCCCGAATGCGACAACTGAAAACCCACCAACAAAATCAGCAAAATCAACAAGCCCTTGATGATGCCATCAATCGGCAAATCCGTTATTGGCAATAATTTGCCTAGTACAAAACCCAATACCACACAGCCCAACTGAACGAGACTTCCGGTGATGCTAAAACCTGCTTGGCTATGCTCATGGGGGAGGGCACGTTGCCAAGGATGCAGCCTGTCAAATATCAGCAAACTGATAAAACCTGCCCCTAGGGTACAAATCGCCAATATCGCCACATTGGTGCCAATAAACCCAATCTGCGCCCATAAGTCAGGAATCTGCGACAACGAAAGACCAATAAAGGTTAAAATCACAAACACCAAGTTGGTCAGTAGCTTGTCTACCAGCGGCATGAATCGTTGCGGTAATGGCAGCAAAAACCCGACCACCAAGGGGGTAAGAATCAGAACAAGGGTGATAAAGTTTTCTAACATACCGCGACGCTTCCAAACAGGGTTTAAACACAGGCTAATCGCAATATTTTGCAGTCAGCGCTTGGTTTAAAAAATTAAAAGTCGCTATTGTACCCATAAATGCATCAAGTTGGCGAATATTTGCCATAATGCATGGTTTAAGCATGCAATCAATTGTTTGGTAACACATTTGTAGTATGATTGAACAAATAGTTGTGTAAGATAGGCACATCCAATCATCTTACGCGTTAGATGACTTTATTAGCCGTTAATTTTTTCAATTTGTAGGATTGTTATGAGACATTTTTATTTTGATATTGTCTTTACCACGATTGCATTGGCAATTGCAGCGTGGTGGGGTTTTTCACATGGTGGCGTTAGCACTATGATGTCGGCGCTGTTTGTCACGCTGATTTTGGCAGTGATGGAGATTTCACTGTCGTTTGATAATGCGGTGGTCAATGCCTCGGTACTCAAAACCTGGGATAAGTTTTGGAAAATGATTTTCTTGACTGTGGGTATGCTCATCGCGGTATTTGGTATGCGTCTGGTATTTCCGATTGTCATCGTCGCGGTGACTGCGGATATGGGCATGATGGATGTCATCAACATGGCACTCAACAACCCGAAAGAATACTCGGCAAAGCTCATTGAGCACCATGCTGAGATTGCCGCATTTGGTGGTATGTTCTTGTTGCTCGTCTTTTTAAACTTCATCTTTGATGAAAAAGAAGTGATGTGGTTTGAATGGCTTGAGCGTAAATTGGCACGATTTGGCAAAGTCGATGCCATGAGCGTGTTTGTGGCATTGGCGTTATTGATGATAGCACTGTTTTGGGTAGATCCAGCGCGTAAAGCCGCGGTATTGACTGCAGGTGTGTTTGGTATTTTGATTTATCTAGCAACCAATGTGTTATCAAGCCTTTTAGAAGGCGCGGACGATGATGATGAATCAACCCCCGATGTGATTGAAGGCAAAGAAGTCGCTGGCGCGATTGCCAAAGGCGGTATCGCAGGTTTCTTGTATCTAGAAGTACTCGATGCGTCGTTTAGTTTTGATGGGGTGATTGGTGCGTTTGCCATTACCAATGACGTGATTATCATCATGCTCGGTTTGGCAATTGGTGCGATGTTTGTGCGATCCATGACCATTTTCTTGGTAGAAAAAGGCACGCTTGATGAGTTTGTTTATCTAGAGCATGGCGCGCATTATGCGATTGGCGCGTTGGCGGTCATCATGCTATTGGCAACTGTGCATATCGAAGTGCCAGAAATCGTGACGGGTTTGATTGGGATTGCCTTTATCGTATGGGCAGTGATTAACTCTATCAGTTACCGTAAACGCGAAGCAGCCTTGGCGAAACACTAAAAGACGCTAAAAGACAGGGGCTCATGCCTAACCGTAGCGGTATGTAGGATGTTGACTTGAGCTTAATATCCCTTAAGCTTTTGACACATAAATATAACAGCTTAATGTAGCCGAATGGTGGACAAATTCTACCACCAAAGGTATAGTTAAAACGTGAGTTTCGGCTCACGTTTTGTTTTTTTAGGCGATTTTTTACGGTGTTTGAGTCTTTTATTCTGGGCGCGCTTTTGTTCTAGGCACTTGTAGTCTGAGCTTGAAAGGCGCAGCGCATGACAACGGACATCGATTTTCTTATTTGATTTCAAAAATTTATTACAAAGGATAAAACAATGGCAATTAGCTTAACCAAAGGTGGTAATGTTAATTTATCAAAGGAAGCACCGAATTTAACCAACATGGCCGTTGGTCTTGGCTGGAACCCACGTGCCACTGACGGGCAAGCCTTTGACTTAGACGCGGTCGCGTTTTTGGTCAATGAATCGGGTAAAGTACGAACAGATGCAGATTTTATTTTCTTTAACAACCTAAAATCATCCGATGGCTCAGTAGAGCATACGGGTGATAACCGCACCGGTGAAGGCGATGGCGATGATGAAGTCATCAAAGTAGATTTGTCTAAAGTCCCAGCTGATGTAAGCAAAGTGGTATTTTGTGCGGTGATTTATGAGGGTCAAGCGCGTAACCAAAACTTTGGTCAAGTAGCAAACGCTTATATTCGCATCGTGAATACCCAAGGCGGCACCGAAGTGGCTCGTTATGATTTGTCAGAAGACAGCAGCACCGAGACGGCGATGATTTTCGGTGAACTTTATAAGAACAATGGCGAGTGGAAATTCCGCGCGGTTGGACAAGGTTTTGCTGGCGGTTTAGGGCCATTGGCTGCGTCATATGGCGTTGCTGTTTAGTTTTTTGGCTAAAATTTTTTAACATTTTTTTAACAATGGGGTGGCATCGGCTTGCCCCTTTTTTTCAGCCTGAGCGCTTTTTTCAGCCTAAGGACTTTTTCAAACTTAGCTACTTTTATTATCATTTTTGCCAGTTATTTTATAAGGATACATTAACCTATGGCAGCGACGTTTAGTATGATTGGGACGATTGAGCCATTTTTGCATTGTAATCTCAAAAAAGGCGATTCGATTTATTGCGAATCCAATGCCATGGTCATGATGGAGTCAAATCTTGAGCTTAAAGGTCAGATGCGTGGCGGCATCATGCAAGCTTTGATGCGCCGATTTGCCAATGACGAGTCGATTTTTCAACAGCAAATTGAAGCGGTCAATGGTGAGGGTGACTGCTTACTTGCGCCCACACTTGATGGTGATATGCAAATTTTAGACGTCGGTGCCAATCAGTATACGCTCAGTGACGGTGCCTTTGTGGCAGCGACCAATGGCGTTGATTTGCGTGCCAATATACAGCGCAATTTAGGCGGCGCTATATTTGGCGATACGGGGGGCTTTATGGTCATGCAAACGCAAGGCCAAGGTCAGCTCGTGGTATCTGGGTTTGGTTCTTTGTTTGAGATTGATGTCACGCCTGATAAAGATGTGATTATTGATAATGGTCACGTGGTATGCTGGGATAGCCGACTGCAATATAGCCTGTCAATGGCGACCAGCCAGAAAAAAGGCTTTTTGGGCAATATCATCAATTCAGTCACGAGTGGCGAAGGCATGGTACTAAAGTTCTCAGGTCAGGGCAAAGTAGTGATTTGCTCGCGCAACCGTGATACTTACCAAGGCTGGATTCAAAGTTTACTGGGGTCAAACTCAGGCGGACGCGGTGGCAATGAAGGTATTTTGGGCGGTTTGTTATAATCAATTTGTGCTAAACCGTTATTAACCTCTTAAAACATAGCTTAAAACATAGCTAGATAGAATAGTAAAAACATAAAATAAGGAAACCAACATGGCAGTGAATTTATCGAAAGGTCAAAAAATCTCGTTAGAAAAAGAAGCAGGTGGCGCACTCAGTCAAATCAAAATGGGTCTGGGTTGGGATGTCGGTGCTGCGCCGCAAAAATCAGGTGGATTTTTGGGTGGCTTGTTCGGTGGTGGTGGCAGCGCAGGCGGCAGCATTGACTTGGATGCGTCGTGTATCATGCTTGATGCCAACAAACAAATGGTGGATGCGATTTGGTTTGGACAATTGCAGTCAAAAGACAGTAGCATACAACACACAGGCGATAATCGCACTGGTGCTGGTGATGGCGATGACGAAGTGATTAATGTTAATTTATCTCGTATCCCTGACCATGTGCAAGCCTTGGTTTTTACTGTCAATAGCTTTACGGGTCAAACTTTTGCCACGGTCAATAATGCGTTTTGTCGTTTGGTGAATGCTAGTAATAACAGTGAAGTTGCCCGTTATGATTTGTCAGCCCAAGGCAGTCATACAGCGCTGATTTTGGCAAAAATTTATCGTCATAACGGTGAGTGGAAAATGCATGCCATTGGTGAAACCGCGTCAGGTCGTACCTTTCATGATTTGATGCCTGCGATTTTACCGCACGTGTAACTGCGCTTTTTGATGTTAAGCAATAATGCGCAGCCATAAAGAAAGCCCTGTGATACGCAGGGTTTTTTATTTTGACAGCTATTTTTGATAAGTTTGTGTGGATTTTGCGTTGGTGGGTTTTGCATACGGTGTGGGTTTGCTAAAATAGCGGCGATTTAGTTTTTGCAGCGTTTAATTTTAAATCACTTTTTTTACAATCAGTTTTTCAAAGTCGCTTTTTTTACAGTCACTTTTTTAAAATCACTTTAGCGACTCAAACAATTTTATGATAACAACTTACCGCTACAAAGGAATCCAACACCATGCCATTTAATCGTTTACAGCCGATGTTGATAGCAAGCTTGCTGCCGCTGCTGGTTTTTACTTGGTTTAGCCGTGACTACATTGGGCAGATTGATTTTTGGTTGTTGTGGTTGGTGGCGATGACCTTGGTCGGCTTGCCATTAGTGTTTGCAGAGATTGGTTTGGCGCATCGTAGTGGTACCTCTCCGCTGGTCGGTCTGCCCATGTTGACCCGTGAAGCTGACGTGTCAACGGTTTGGCGCGGGTTTGGTTGGCTGACTATTGTGCTGCTGCTGGCGGTCGTGGGGCATTTACTGGCAAGTAGTGGCGAGATTATCCATCCGCTAGTAAGCAATATTGCTTTGCCTGCCTTGCTAGCCATCATGGTGCTGATAGTAATTGGTTTGAGTTTTATCAAGCATTTGGCAGGTTGGTTGGCGGTCGGTTTTGCTGTTGCCGCGTTGGTTGTCAATGTCATGCAGGGTGGGTTTGTGGCGTGGCAGATGACAGCCACGTCCTTGACGGAGTGGGCAGGGGCGGTCGTGTTGGCGCTAGTCTGTGTTGGCGCAGGTACAGGACTATACTGGCATGCGCGCACCCACCAAATGCTCACAATGAGCAACACGGCTGCCGATGACGCACGCGAATCCGCGAGTCGCTATGTATTACCGGTGTGGAGTTTTCAGTTATTAGCGGGTGCGCTGATTGCCATGACTTTATCGCCAAACAGCGCAATGGCGGCAGTGCTGAATGCATTGGCGATGCTGGCAGGGGCAGCGTATTTACTGCATATCTTGACCCATCAAGTGTCACTACGCTTGCAACAACAGCAATTTAATTTTTTGGCATTGGTGGTATTGGCAGTGCTTAGTCTTGCGCTAGCCATGGTGCCAACCGCTTGGCTCAATCAGTTGATTATCGTGATAAGTTTAGTCACGGCGGTATGGCTAGCCGTATTTGCAGGCTGGCAAATGAAAATCAGCCATTTGCGCAAATCATTGAATTTTAGCTCGGAAGGCTTATATAACCTTTGGCGCATTGCGGTGCGTATTATCGTGCCATTGGCGGTGATTTTGGCGATGGTGGGGTGGGTGCTAGGATTGGCGAAATGATTACTGTAGATATAGCCTTTGCGCCTGATAGCCAAACACAGTTGCGGTTAACCCTGCAACTTGCTGATGATAGCCGCGTGATTGATGCAGTCAATGCAACAGGCTGGCAACAGCAGTATCCGCAGATTTTTAGCTATAGTGTCGGTGTGTTTTCCCATAAACTAGACTGGCAAAGTGCTATCAACACAGGTGATAGAATCGAAATCTATCGCCCTTTGACCATCGACTCGCAAAACAAACGCAAATTACTGTCCAAAAAATCCAACCGATGAGGGCGTGACCCAGTATTCTTGTGTATCTCACAAAAAAAAGCCAATCACAGCATCACGGCAATGATTGGCTTTTTTAATCAGAAAAACTTACTGAGTCACCGCTGGGCGTTCAATGCTGGTGACAATACCATTTTGGTCAAAATAAATTTTGGCGTATTGTTGGGCGTTGTGAATCGCGGGCTTGTTGGCGCGTTTGGCGTTAGTACCTGGGGTAAAATCATACAGGTAATCCCAACGTACCGGATTTAGAGTGTCTCTAAAGGTTGGGCTACCTAGTATATACAGCACTTGATTGGCATTCATACCCACTTGCACTTGGCTTAATTTGTCTTCATGAATCGGCTTGCCTTGTGGGATATCGATTTTGTACACGCTAAACCATGAGCAACCTGGTAATACGCTGACGCTGCTAATTACGGCAACCAAAGGCAGGACTGCCAGTTTTTTTGATAGTGTTGTGATAGATGTCATTTGTCAAACCGCTTTGAGATGGTGAACGATAAAATTTACGACTTATCATACGTGATTTGGGTTTTTTTGCCTACCTATTGACCGCAAAATTTAAATTATTTTACATACAGTTAATATTTGGGTGTAAAACGCCGTGGTGGTTTGGTATTTGGCGTTCTGGTGGTTGGCGTACTTTGTCTTTAGCCTGCATTCGCCCGTTATCTTTCAAAGGGCGCTTTTGCCAGTGATGTCACGTTTTTTTACTGTGGGATTTTATCGAATTTGTTATTATAGTTATAATTTTTAGTTTATAAGCGACACCTGATAGGTGCGAGGATTTTTATGTCGTCTTTTACCAACCAAGATTTGCGTCGTGCCGGTTTGAAAGTCACGTTACCGCGTTTGAAAATTTTAGAATTGCTAGAAAAAGCCGAATCCCATCACATGAGCGCGGAAGATGTGTATAAAGCCTTGATGGAGCACGGTGAAGACGTGGGGCTTGCGACTGTTTACCGCGTGTTAACCCAGTTTGAACAAGCGGGGATTGTCGAGCGTCACAATTTTGAAAACAATTTGTCAGTGTTTGAAATCGCCAAAGATGAGCACCATGACCACTTGGTATGCGACCAATGCGGCAAAATCATTGAATTTCACAATGAAGAAATCGAAGCGCTGCAAGAAAAAGTCGCCAAAGACTTTGGCTTTACCCTATCAGGGCATTCGCTGGTACTATATGGAATTTGTGACAATAAAGATTGCCAAAATTCGATAAAGCGCTAATGCATTGGCGCCTTAATAGATGAATAGGTTAAAAAATTTACGTGCAAAGATCAGTCACAAAACTCAATTAAAAACTTCAGTTAAAAAAAGCGGCTAGATAAATTTTATTTAGCCGTTTTTTTGTCTGTTTTCCGTTGTCTATTGTTTATTGAACGCTATGATGCGGTCTTAGTTCTGATAGCCTAAAGCCAGCGATTAATAGCGCTGCGCCATACACCATAGCGCCCACCACACACAGCGCCAATAGCGCAACAATACGAATACCTTGATGCGCGGTAATCGGGAAAAAATGAATACCAGCGGCAAGTGCCAACCCCATTGCCCCATTTGCCATGGCAAAGATAATCGCTAATCGTCGCCAAGCCGCACCAAACCGGTAAATACCTTGGGTATGTAAATAAAAATATAACAGCGCCGCATTGATAAAAGACGCCAGTGTATTGGCAAGCCCTAGCCCGGCGTGGGGTGCGATTTGCCACTTTTTAAATAACCCAGCCAGTATTAGGCTTAACACGACATTGGCAATCACGCTAATCACACCGACTTTGACAGGGGTGCGACTGTCATGACGGGCAAAAAAAGCTGGGGCAAATATTTTAATCAGCATAAATGCCAAAATCCCACCCGCTAAGCACTGTAGCGCAAGCCCACTCATCATGGCATCTTGCCGTACAAATTCGCCATGTTCAAACAGGGATATCATAAGCACATTACTAATCATGCCAAGCGCGATGGATGCAGGTACGCCGACCAGCACCGTCAATCGCGTCGCCCAATCTAGGGTGTGTCTAAATTGTTGATGGTCATCGCTTGCGATACTTTTGGATAGAATGGGCAAAATCACCGTACCAATCGCCACCCCAATCAGCCCTAGCGGCAGCTCACTCATCCGCTCTGCGGTATAAAGCCAAGAGACCGAACCATCGACCATGGTTGAAGCCAATACCGTGTTGACCAGCATATTGATTTGGGTAACCGATACCCCAAACAGCGCAGGGAGCATGAGTTTTAAAATCCGTCGCACGCCAGGATGACGAAAGCTAACCTTGGGCATCACGAGCAGATGATGGCTGTGCAATTGCGGTAATTGAATCAATAGCTGCAGCACACCTGCCACCGCAACTGCATAACCGACTGCCAAAATTGGCTTGGCAAGCAGCGGCGCTACCCAAATCGCGCCCACAATCATACACACATTTAAAATCACCGGTGCAAAGGCAGGCAAGGCAAACCGTCCCACGCTTTGCAAAATACTACTAGCAAACGCGGTCATGGCGATAAATAACAAATAAGGAAAAGTGATACGAAGTAGCTCAACTGCGGTTGTAAATTTGCTAGGCTCATGCAGATACCCCACCGCAAACACAGCAATCACGGCGGGCGCGAAAATGACTATCACGGCGGTAAGACCTGATAAAATCAACAATAACGTACCTGCCACCCGACTGATAAGAATTTGAATGCCAAGCAAGGCTTTTTTGCTATCGGTCATGTCGTTATTTTGGGCTTGGTGTTGATAATCGGATAGTACAGGGACAAAAGCTTGGGCAAAGGCGCCTTCAGCAAACAGCCGCCGCAAAAAATTGGGCAATTTGAATGCCACCAAAAACGCATCCATCATGCCGCCCGTACCAAATACACTCATCAATACCATGTCGCGAATCATACCCAAGATACGTGAAAATAAGGTAAAAAAACTAATAATAGCGGTGGATTTGATAAGTTTTGACATGAAACAATCGCTGCAAGTTTTGCCGAGAAGTGGGTGTGGTGATGGGATTTCGTAGTTTGATTTGGGCGCTGTTACTTTGCAAAATTGTTATCTTACAAAATCGTTATCCTACAAAATTGCCATACGATAAATTTTTGAAAGTCATCTAATGGCATCTAATGGCTGATTTAACTTTTATTGACCATTTTTCTTAGTTTCACCCAATCAAAATACAGCCCCGGGTCGGACTTGCGACCGCGCGCGATATCGCTATGACCGGCTATATGATTAATGGTTTTGGGATAAGCTTGATAAATCGCGGCAATCACGCCACTTAACGCTTGGTATTGCCTATCATCAAACTCGCTATAATCATCACCCTCCAGCTCAATCCCAATCGAATAGTCATTGCAGTTTGGCACGCCCAAATAACTAGATTTGCCAGCATGCCAAGCCCGCTCATCAAAGCTCACAAACTGCGTGACCCTACCGTCGCGCTCAATAAACAAATGCGCGGAGACCTGCTGCTGATAGATGGTTGCAAAATACGGATGGGCTTTGGGGTCTAACTGATTTTGAAAAAATGCACGAACAAAATGCTCGCCTTGGTCATCTTTTAGACCAAATTCACTGGGCGGCAAGCTGATGTTATGAATCACAATGAGGTGAATATCGTTAGGGTCGGGGCGTTGTCCAAAATTGGGTGACGCCACAAACTCGCATGGGCTTAACAAACCCTGCTCAATGCTAAATCTCGACATAACCATACCCCGCCCAATCATCAAAATGGTGTTTCAAATAGTTGGTAAAACGCTACTTAATCATGTGGCTAATTTAGCATAAAATGGGCTTATCATCACCTTAACCGAAAGACACAGTTAAAAAAAAGCAATTTTGCAAAAAAATGGTATGCTATCGCTAAGCTGATAACAAGGGTAGAGCATTTGATGGATACGATTATAGCGGCGTTGATACTGGCAGTCGTGGGGGCGCTTTATAAAATTTTTGCCCAACAAAAAGCAATTACCCGGCTTGAATCCAAGCTCGACAATCTGCAAAAACAACTCGCTGACGTCATGGCAACCGTGTATATCCTAAGCAGCGAGGCAAAGCCATCATCTAGCCAGCAATCGGCAAGCGATAGCCGCCAAAATCAGCCTGTCACTGACCCTATTACTGACCCCATTACGCAGCCCATCAGTCAAGCCACCGTCCCAACGCCCTCCCCAGCGCCCCTCTCAATAGTTGCCTCTTTGCCAATGGCGAACACGCTTGACGCTTCGGTTAGTTCAACTGCGCCAACGGCAACGCAGCCGTCCGTGAATGACGCAGCCCCACCGCATAAACCCACTTTGCCACAGTCATCATCTCCTTCTTCTCATTCTTTAAGAGATGATGAAAGCGCTACCAATATTGTGACATCGCTTTGGGCAAGTGCCACCCAATGGTTCTTTGGGGAAAACTTGGTGGTGCGTGTCGGTGCACTGGTGTTGCTAGTGGGCGTGGTGCTATTACTCAAACTTGCCAGCCAATATATTGAGGTATCGATGCCCGTGCGCATGGCGCTGGTAGCGTTAGGTGGCTTTGTGATAACGGTAGTCGGCTATCGCACCACTGCCAAAAAACGCAGTTACGGTTTAACCTTGCAAGGCGTCGGCTTTGCGGTGATTTATTTGACGGTGTTTGCGAGTTTTAAATTGTATGGACTACTACCATCAACCTTAACCTTCGGCGTGCTTGCGTTACTAGCAGGGTTAACAGTGATGTTTTCGGTGTGGCAAAATGCGCTGCCGCTTGCGGTCTTGGCATTCGGTGGGGCGTTTTTTGCGCCGATACTGGTCAGCCGACCTGACGGTAGTGTGGTGATGTTATTTAGTTATTATTTATTACTCAATATAGCGGTTGCGGTGATTGCCCATTATCGCACTTGGAAATTGCTCAATGCGCTCAGCCTAGCAGTGACCTTTGGGCTTGCGTATGTGTGGGGATTTCGTGCATTTAGTGGCAATAGTGCAGGTGCAGGCTGGCTGTCATTACGCTGGCAACTGCTGGGGTTATTGGTTGGGCACATGGCGCTGTATTTGTTTATTGCAGTTAGATACTCTCAGCAGGTCGTGAGCTATAACCAAACGCTGCTACAAATGAACAGGGGGTTAGCCAAACGCCCGATTCTATCGATAGATTCAGGCTTGTTGTTTGGTACAGCGTTACTAGGGTTTGGGCTGATGGCAAGCTTGCTCAATGATTTGCCTTATCATCTGGCCTTTGCGAGCAGTGCGTTATCGGCTATTTATTTGAATTTAGGACTGTGGCTGCTCAAACATCATCGCCGTAGCATCGCAGGCGACCCACAAGCCAACAACCAATTTGATAACAGCTTTGAGCTGCTCATTGAAGCCAGCCTTGCACTCGGCTGTGGGTTTTTGGCTTTGGTGATACCACTGGCGCTATCAGCCAAATGGATTAGTATCGGTTGGGCAGTGCAAGGTGCTGCATTGGTGTGGCTCGGTGCGCGTACCCAAAGACGCTGGACGGTATATTTTGGGTTGGCATTGCAAGGCTTTAGTATCGTGTTATTGGTGGGCTTTGATACCCTCATGCGGCATTGGTATGGGCTACTGGATCAATTATCTATTCCGCACCAAATGTCTATAGTGGCTGCTTCATCCACCTTGCCACTGACCGTATTGGCTGCGTGTGTACTGCTGTCTGCTTTTATTTTGCGTCATGGTAGGGGCAATATCGCGGCAGCCACACCCCAAACGGCAGCCACACTCCAAGCTAAAGCCCAGCCTCAAACTCAGCCTCAAACTCAACCTGAGGCAGTCAAAACGACGTATAAACGGGTTCAACAAATTGCTGATAATGCCAGTCACAGCTTTGTTGCCACCGCGCTTGTGGTTGTTGGGTTTGTGCTGTATCTGTCGGCGATTTTATCCGCTGCCCCCTTTTGGAACAACGATGGCAAAACCACCACTATCAAACTTGCCGTGGGTATGGCGGTATTTTTAATTGTGGGACAACTGATGCATCAGCGTTTTGTTTGGCGCAGTATGCGTAAGGTGAGCCGCTTGATTTTACCGTTTGCGATGATGAGTTGGGTGCTAGTCTGTCTCACCCATGTTAAGGTCGAGACGGTTGTAGACCTAAACGATTATCACATCACAGCATTTAGCGGGTTGGGGCGTTATTTGCTCGCCATGCTCGGCGGTTTAGCCATCGCAAAATTGCTAGGCGCGTGGCTGCTTAGTCGCTGGCACCGCGACCGACCCGATACAAGCGTTGACGCGCTCGTTTGGTTTTTGGTACTGATTGCCATGCTAACTTGGATGCTACAACAAGTGCCATTTAACTATTGGCAACATGCCCAGGAGCTTCGAGCCATTATCACTATTTTACCGACCGTGCTGGCTGTGCTTGGGCTGATGAGTTTGTTGTTGTTGCCAAAACTTCAGGCGTTTGGTGGTCGTTTGCTTGGTTGGTTAGAGGTTGATTGGCTACTTAAACACAGTGCTTATATTTTGCTACCGATGACCTTTATTTGGAGTTTGTCTGCCAATTTCTCGTTAGACGGTCAGCTATTGGGCGTTTATCTGCCCCTGCTCAATCCGCTGGATTTGACCTTAATCAGCATTTTACTGTACCAATCTTATGTGGCACTCAAAGTTGATAGCAACTATCGTACTATCGTTTTGGTGGTTTGCGGTCTAGGGGCATTTTTGACGGTCAGCAGTATGTTGGTGCGTGGGTTTGCCAGCGTTTGGGGCACACCGACGTGGGAAAATGGTGCTTGGTCAGTCAGTATGGTACAGACGGGGCTGACTATCTTATGGACCGTCATTGCGATGGTATTGATGTTCTTGGCAAACAAAAAAGCCATTCGCTTGGTATGGTTTGCCGGTATCGCATTATTAACCATGGTGGTTGCCAAGTTGGTATTGATTGATATGTCTAATACCAGTGCGGTACTGCGTGTGGTGTCTTTTATCGGGGCAGGCTTGTTGATGCTAGTCATTGGTTATCTTGCACCCTTACCGCCCAAATCAGGCAAACCCAAATCAGGCAAACCAAAGTCAGATAAACTTAAGCTAGACAAACCCAATGCAGACAAAAAAAGCTAGGTAAACCCCTACTAAAAATCGTGAATAACGTGGGTTATTTTTCGTATTTACGACAGGCGGGCTTAGCTAAATGCACAAAGACTTGCTGCCTAATTGTCTTTAAATTGTAACATCTGGCTGGAATTTATCCAAAATATCGGTTCTCTTGTTAGTGGTTTGTAGCACGGTATAGAAGTTTTGAGTGGGTATTGTTAATATCCTTATAGGGCAAAGTTTTATGTTAACCAAATTATAAATCTAATTACTATCAATAAGTTAGAATGCTATTTATTATTTTCTAACATAAAAATTTAAGGTTGATACTGTCTAATGATGCTAACCATGTGATGTTAGGATTTCCAAATTTTTAGATTAGTTATGACTGACGGCTTTATGTCGATAACCCAAACACACGCTACGCTGTTTTTTGGTTAAGTCTAATTGGTCGGAGTTTTTGTCAATGTCCATCGCAATGGGTGAGCTTGTAAAGCCATATCAATTATATAGGAGCTATGAATTCTATAGTAACTATAAATTAACAATGAAGTAAAAATGAAAAAAAATAAGCACTGTCACGTGAGATTAGCCAAACACCGCGCCTGTATTTTATCGGCAACTTTAGTTTCGCCGCTATTGTTAGTAGCTATCATTTACACGCAAGCAGATGCCCAAAACCCCGCGCAAACGGCATCCGTCACTGTTGCCTCGCAAAAAACCACCACGACCACGGTAGCGCCTGCCATCGTTGACAAGTCAGAGCAAGCGCATGACACTGATAGTATCAGCTATGGCTTTGAGGCATTGCAAAATAGCTTTGCAATCGACATTGATTTACCGGGAGAGAGTCAAGCGGACAACCCCAACAGCGCCCAACTGGTAAAATTTTCGTCGTTAACGCCCAGTTTGTTAGCTTTAATCATGCAGCAAAATGGGGCAACTATTAGCGATAAACAAAATTACCGATTGGTTGATGCCAAAGGTCATATTATGCCGATGGCAATTCGCCCTGTCAGCAAACAATCATCCGTCAATCAAGTATTGCAAGTAGTTAGCGTAGAGACAGATAATCCCAATGCGGTGGAAAAATTACGCCATGCGTTGTCCGTACAGGTTGATAACCCAGACAACCAACAATCGATTAATATTGACCTTAGTAATTTACCCTCAAACCCAGTCGCCGCTGTTACCAATAGCCCGGTCAGAACTTGGTGGTTAACCAATCCCAACTTTGCCAAAAACCAACCTGCTTTATCAACCGAGCAAGCAGTCAATCTTTGGCTAAAATTTTTACCCGTGAATTCAGCCCAGCCCAGCAAGCGCCCACTGCAACTGCAAATTTATGGCAGTGATGACTTACAAAGCTGGCAGATGGTCAGCCAAACGGTGGTCAGCCCCTTTAGCCCTAGCCAACGTGGTCAACCTAGCCAGCCTGCCCAACATAGCCAAATGGTAGCGCCGCAAGCTGATGGCAGCAATCAGCCGATAGCGACAGGCAATGCTATTGCCATCGAGCCGCAGCAAGCCAATTATCGGTATTGGCAAGTGGTGGCAAATCAGCCTATCAATCTTGAGGCAGCCAGTTTAAATCGCATGGTGAGTGAGGCAAGTTTCTTCTTGACCCGCGCCAGTTTTTCAAAAGTCAAAGATGACACCAACCAATGGCGGCTTAGCCTTGCTCAGCCCATGTTGACCACAGGGGTGAGTTTTTTTGTCCCCGAAAATCAGCTGTGGCAAGTGAGCATCAAGGTACCTGAGCAAGAAGCCAATCAATTGGCTAAAATCAACAAAACCGCTAATGTAAGTAATGATAAAACTTTAGCCAATTCACAAATTGATAAAAACCATACCACGGTCAGTTGGCAACCGACATTGACCAAGTCGCTGCAATTGGGCGGTCAAATGCAGCAAGATGATTTGCCGGTCAATCTGTTAACGCCCATGTATGAGATTTACTTTCTAGCACAAGGCACAGCGCCTTATCGACTGGTGATTAACGAGCCACGCATATTACAACAACCCAACATCACGCTATCCAACCAACAACTAACCAGCCTCGGCAATACCGTTGAAGGACAAATGCAAAATATCGAGGCATTAAATAATCCCAACGCGTCGTTTGAACGCTACAAAACATGGGCACTGTGGGGTGTACTCGCTGCGATTGTAGCCGCTTTGGCGTTGATTGCCCTGCGTTTATATCAACAAACTACTACCCAAGCCCCCAAAGAATAGGCGATAATACAATCTAACATACTTCATCGAAAATGCCCCATCGACAATAAGGGATTATTTGCATGTCTGCTGCTAGCCCAACCATTAGTGACACCTCGGTCACCACCCCGCACATCAGCTCACTACTACGTATTGAAATCGCCAAACAAGTCGCACTTGCGCTGCAAGAAGACATCGCCACTGGGGATATTAATGCCCAATTAATACCCGAAACACAGCGCGATACGGCAACCATTATTTGTCGTGAACCGATGGTGGTCGCGGGTAAGGCATGGGTGGATGAAGTATTTCGCCAGCTTGACCCCAATATGCAGCTTGATTGGGCAGTCAAAGACGGTGACGCTGTGACAGCTAATCAAGTTTTGGTGACGCTCATCGGTAACACCCGGGCACTGCTGACGGGTGAACGTACCGCGCTCAATTTTTTACAGACTTTATCATCTACTGCCACTGTGGTTGCCAACCATGTGGCGGTCATCGCAGAACTACCGACCAAATTGTTAGACACCCGTAAAACCTTGCCAATGCTACGCCATGCGCAAAAATACGCCATGCTATGTGGCGGCGGTAATAATCACCGTATCGGGCTATACGATGCCTTTTTGATAAAAGAAAACCATATCATGGCGTGTGGCGGTATCGCTCAAGCAGTCAGTCAGGCGCGTCAGATTGCCAATAAGCCAGTGGAAGTCGAAGTAGAAAATTTTGATGAGTTGCACCAAGCCATCGCTGCCAATGCTGATATCGTGATGCTCGATAATTTTACCATTGAAGATACCCAAAAAGCGGTCGAGCAGGTTGCTAGTCTTGGCAAGCCTTGCCAGCTTGAAGCTTCAGGTGATATTAGCCTTACCAATCTACGCCAAGTGGCAGAAACCGGGGTGGATTTTATCTCAATGGGTGCATTGACGAAGCATATCAAAGCCATTGATTTATCGATGCGCTTTCAACAATAAATCGGTTAAAAAATACATCGATTTAAAATCGATTTAAAATAGTCAGCTTTTTTAATGCCATTCACGATAGGTCATAGCATGATGCAAACCATTTTAATGATTGGACTGGGCAAAATTGGTTTACCAGTTGCTAAGCAATTAGCGGCGCAGGGGCATTGCGTGATTGGTGTCAGCCGCTCCACGCCGACAGATTTGGCTTTCTGTGACGCCATGACAGCCAAGCTGCCACCCGATAATGACCATTTATATCAGCAAAATCTACATTTTGTTGCCAGTGATGCGCGCTCGTTAGCCATTGCGCAGCTAAGTCAATGGTCAAGCCAAATTAGCCAAATCTGTATCATTGTCAGTCCAGATAACCTGTCGCTACAAGGTTACCGTGACAGTTATTATGCAATTGCCGAGAATGTGGTGCGATTGGGTGACCATCTGCCAAACCTCAAGCGTGTGATATTTATTTCTTCGACAGGCGTTTACGGACAAAACGCGGGCGAAGTCATTGATATCAATACCCCTGTGTCAGCGCCAGCGAGCGCCACTTCTCAAGTGATTTTACAGACTGAGCAGTTGTTGCAGCAGCATTTTGAAGATAAGAGCGTTATCATTCGTCCAAGTGGGATTTATGGGCAGTCACGACTGCGTTTACTGACCATGGCAAAACAGTTCGCAGCGCAGTCGACAAATATGGCGAGCGATTATCCGAGTAATACATGGACTAATCGTATTATGGATACAGATTTAGTCAGCATCATTGTCACCGTCATCAATGCGGGTCAAACCGTGCCAGTTTACTTGGCGACAGATAACGCGCCAGTCCCGCTCTATACTGTGCTAAACTATTTGGCGACTGCACAGGGCTTGAGCTTATCGCTGCCCTGTATAGAGCCAACAACGGGCAAACGCATTATCACTAATTTGCCTGCTACTCGGTTCAACTACCCAGATTGGCAGTCAGGCTATCAGCATATTTTGTCGAGTTTAGGCGATTAGTTTAGTGATGGGTGGTAAGCTTCAACAAAAATTTTTCATCATTTACCTATCTGTGATTTTATAGCCGTGTATACCATGACGTATTCCAATACTGAGCGCCAAGCCGCAAAAAGCCAAGTGGTTAAAGACAGAGACCAGCTACGCCATCCCAATGTGATGACTGAGGCAGAAAGATTGGCTTTGCCCGATCCTTGTCGCCCGATTGATAAGCGCGTCATACCGGCGCGTCATACCATTGACGTCTATATGCAAAAACCGCTTTCATTGCCAGTGGCGGATACCAACAACCTCACCGCTAGTGTAAAAGAGGTTGCCAAGCCCTACCCAATGAAGGACAACACAACAAAAACCCTTAAAAAAAGTCCGCAAAGTCATCAATCTGACATGCTAGAGCAGTTACTATCTGAGCAAACCATTGAGATGCGGCACTTTATCCAGCAACAGCAACAGCACGCCAATAGCAGCCAAAGCAAACACCCGTCATTGCATTTACCGCTGTCTTTGTTGCCACAGCTCGTCAATGACAGCAGTGTTTCACTGATGAAAGAGGTGATGGGTCGATACCCACATTTAGCGATCATGAATACGCTTACAACATCCTTGTCACAGCAGACAGTGCAAAATTCCTGCGCACATCAAGCCAACGATGCCCCCAGCACACAGTCTGACGCCACCTATAACCAAGCGCTACTTAATATCGAAACCAAACTGTATCTGATGGGACAAATGTACCATATTATGCTTTGTGTGTTTTTGCTATGCCAGTGCAAATCACGCAAATCACTCAACCCCCAAATCACCTTGCAAGACTTGGCTGATGCTATCAATCAATACATCGAGGCGCATCGCACCCAATTGCATTTTTTGACCCGGCATGACGATTTATATATCGAACCGACGCATGTTGCGCTCGCCGCCATTGCCATCGACTGGCAAGTGGGTAAGCAAACAGCCATCAGCAAACGTACTATCACCATTAGCTCGCAAAACCCAATCACAGGCGGCTAATGGTATTTTTTAACTTGTTCTTTTTTGGAGTCGCGTATGTCGCAATTATCTCAAGCCCAAGCATCTCAAACCCCATCCTCTCAAACCCAAGCCGCTCACGCACCGCAGTTTATTCCCCAGCATTTTATTGAAGTGGCACTCAAAAACAATGTATTAAAATTTGGCGAATTTACCCTAAAATCAGGTCGTATAAGCCCGTATTTTTTTAACGCAGGTTTGTTATCAACAGGTGAGCTATTGTCGGTGTTGGCAAATGGGTATGCTGATGCCCTTGCCAAGCAGCTACAATCTACCGAAAGTAGCGATTTGGTGATTTTTGGGGCAGCATATAAAGGTATTCCGTTTGTGGCGGCGACCGCGCAAGCACTGTGGAACAATCACCAAATCAATGCCGATTGGGGCTACAACCGCAAAGAAGCCAAAGACCACGGTGAAGGCGGTATGCTGGTTGGCGCCGATCTCAAAGGCAAATCAGTTTGGGTGATTGATGATGTGATGACCGCGGGTACAGCGATGCGCGAAGTCGTTGCGCTATTAGAAAAATCAGAGGCCAAAGTCGCGGGGATTATCGTTGCGCTGGATCGTAAAGAAAAAGGTCAAAGCGAACAATCTGCCATTCAAGAATTGGCACAAAGCCTCAATGTACCGGTACTTGCCTTGGTCACGATGGATGACATTACCGAGTATGTCGCCAAAAATGGCACGCAGGAGGAACTTGCCAAAATGCAAGCTTACCGCGAGCAATACGGCGTTCAATAAGCGGCTGCTATCACCCAACCCCGCTAACGATAGATTGTTTTTAATTAACCATTGAAGAGGACGGCTATGTTGACAAAAGCCTTGCCCACCACACTAATAACTGCACACCTTTTACGTGTTGGCACTGCACTTACCTTATCGGCAATATTATTTGCGCTTGCAGGTTGTAGTAGTATCAATGAAATGATGGCGGAGGGTAGCAAACCGCCTGCGATTGTCAATGTGGCAACTGACCAACAGCCGTTTTATGATGCTTTAAATAGCCTTATCTTGCCGCCAAAATCACCGCAAGCTGCGCCACAAGGCATTGCCGATGGTCCTTATAATGGCGTGATGCCAGAAGGGGAGCAATTTACCACCTTTGTGAAGAACGGTTACTTCGATGAATTTTTGGTGGTGTACTATCCAAATTTTGTGACCCAGCTTCGCACTGATTTGGTTAACGGTTTATATGATGGTTGGGTGACGTATCGATTGTCCGATAGCCGTATCAAACAAAAAGTATTGTTCCGTCAGGGTGTGGTACAAGAAGCGATTGTTTACAGCCAAGCGGGAAATCCTGAATACCATTTTTGGTTTACCAATGAACAACCGACCAGCGGTATGCGCTACGATAGTAATGGCAATGCGGTCGAATCGATGTTTTAATAGCAAAACGAACAATTGATAAAAATTGAACAAGCATACTAACAAGGATACTAAATGAAACCACTGAATTTTCTAATCGTTATGGACGATATCCACACTATAAACTACAAAAAAGATACCACGCTTGCGATGCTATGGGCGATTGTAGATCGTGGTCACACGGCGCGTTATTGCCAAATTCACGATTTGTGGCTCGATAATGGCGCATTGCAAATTGATAGCCAATCGCTCAAAACGTTTAAAGACCCTGCACGTTTTTATGAACTGGGGGAAAAGACCACGCAGCCTGCTAGTGAATTTGACGTCATCTTGATGCGTAAAGACCCCCCGTTTGACATGCAGTTTTTGTATAGCCTGTACTTGCTAGAATACGCTCAGCGAGCAGGTGTATTGGTGGTCAATAACCCAGAAAGCGTACGTGACTGTAACGAAAAACTGTTTGCGACGCAATTTCCTGAGCTGATGACACCGACGATTGTGACCAACAAACAAACGCATATCCGTGATTTTATCAAAACCCATCAAGATGTCATCGTCAAACCGCTTGATGGCATGGGGGGAATGGGCATTTTTCGTCTGACCGCCGATAGCCCTAATATTGGCTCAACCCTTGAAATGCTAACCCAGCTTGAAAGCTTGCCTGTGATGGCGCAAAAATACTTGCCTGAAATCAAGGACGGCGATAAACGCATTTTAATTGTCGGT
Source organism: Moraxella sp. CTOTU47616 (assembly GCF_032017465.1). Lineage (NCBI taxonomy): Bacteria > Pseudomonadati > Pseudomonadota > Gammaproteobacteria > Moraxellales > Moraxellaceae > Moraxella > Moraxella sp. CTOTU47616. Next base: position 124,929 of record NZ_DALZPU010000004.1, on the reverse strand, counting down.
GGTAAGCCCGTGGATTATTGCTTGGCGCGTATCCCAAGCCAAGGCGAAACGCGCGGTAATCTAGCCGCAGGTGGTCGTGGTGTCGCCATGCCATTGTCAGCGCAAGAGCGCCAAGTTGCTGAGCAAGTGGCGCCTGTGCTACTGCAAAAAGGCTTGTACTTTGTCGGACTCGATGTGATTGGTGGTAAAGTGACAGAGATTAACGTGACTAGCCCCACCTGCGTGCGTGAGATTGACGACCAATGCGGCACGCATATCGCAGAGGATTTTATTGCGTTTATTGAATCGCATATTGAAACGCAAATTCACTAGCTGTCATTGTCAAAGCAAAATAAAAAACCCAGTCATAGACTGGGTTTTTTATATCATCGCTTGGCAGGGTATTAAGCTTTGAATGCTAAGTAACCAACACCACCTGAGTAGCCGTTACTGTAATTCTCATTTACAGCGTCAACTAATTGTTGGACTTTCGCGCTGCCCATTGCTTTTTGATAATTAGTTGGTTTTGTAGGATCTGTGCTTATTAACTCATCACCAGGATGCTGGAAGTTTGACATAATGTAGGTAAAGCCATTGATCTCGTCAATCGCATGTAAGCCTGTTGATTCAGCACCAGCTGGCGTTGATAAGATACGTGCTAATGACTTAGTTTGGGTATTGTATGCCCATAAGAAGTTATTGATATGCATCCCACTATCTTCACCAATAAACAATGTTTTGAATGCTTTAGAGTATTTTAGGTTGTCAGGATTGGCAATTTTGTCTTGATTTGCTGTGTTGCCTAACGCATCAGGTGTTGCTAGGTCTTGACCTGCTAAATCAGATGTTAAGTACATACGTGAAGATACCCAATCTGAGTTAATTGCGTTGCCCGCCGTATCTTTTTGACCGCCAGTTAAGTCATGCGTATAAGTACCGCCTGCATTTAGTACGCCAACGTTTACGCCATAGCTTGCTATATTGGTTTTGTGACCACCAACCATACTTTTGTATTGATAAGAAATGGCTGAATAGGCTTTTTTGTCATCCATATTCACGGTGGTGCCTTCGTTTTTGGTGAATGCCATTGACGCACCTTTTAGGGCAGCATAGCGCTGGGTTTCTAAGAATGCAGCAGCTTTATGCGCAGTTGCTGAATCACTTTTCATTTTTACCCAGTTTGCAGCACCGTTGTACATGATTTTGGTATAGGTGTTATCAGCTGGGTCTTTGGTTTGCACATCCATAAAATCAGATAGCTTGATGTTGTTACGAACCATTGATTGAATTTCTAAGCTAGTAGCAGAGCCTAGTTTAATCCATTCAACTTTAAAATCACCTAATTGATTGCCACCTGCTGAAGTTTGGGTCATTTTGGCGGCATATAATGTACCTGATGATAAGTCTGCCGCTTTATCAGCAACAAACATAAAAATGCCCGCATTAGTCGCATCATTACCCATTAAACAAGTACGTTGATCTGGCATTACTTGGATTAATTCGTGTGATAATCGACCCAGACAGTAATGTTTTTTACATGTACCTGTACCATCTTTGTTTACGGTAATTTCTGGTAGATGACCATAATCGTACGGATTAGCAGCGGTTTCTGAACCGAATGTATTTTTACTAAACGCAGCAAACTGAGCATCAGAGGTGTTACCGTTAATGGTAATTAAACCATTTGGCTCATATTCTTCTGAAGATAAATGCGTACCCCAAGGTGACAATGACGCCCCACAAGTAATCCACAAGCCTTTAGCGGGTGATGTATCAACATTGGCATATTGTACAAAGGTTAACGCGCCTGTGGTTGGGTCTTGGTCAAAGGTCAACACCGCAATTGGTGATGGCAATTTGCCATACATGCTGTCGCCTTTTAGGTTCTTGGTGGTATATTCAAACTGTACTACCGCAAACACAGGATTTTTAACGCCACTGACTGATGCATTCGGCACTGTTAACAATGATGTACCATCGGGACAATCTGAGAAAAACTGGCGACTGGTGCCAGCAGAAGTATCCATAATGGGGTTGCCATTAATATCAAAATAACCGCCCGAAATAATCGTACCACCTTTGGCATTTTTGACCGTTTCGCCTGTATTAAAGATTTTGGTATAAACTAAATTATAAGTTTTGGTAGAGCCATCTTGCATTTTGGCTTGTAGTTTTGAATTAACGGTTGTTTTAGCCATGTCAGCCACTGTGGTAGGGGCAGGCATACCCACAAAGTCTACCGAGGTAACTGTATTGGCAGATAAATTACCTAGTACTTTAGAGGCTGAGTTATAGTCAGATGATGGAGTAAGTGTTGGGTTTAAAAAGCCATTTGAATTATTATCGCTACCACAACCGGTTAATAGTGTAGCGACAGAACCTGTTGCAAGTGGCAACGCAGGCACCCCTGCCAAAAAACGAATGACATTACGGCGGCTAATGGTTTGGTTTAATTGATTAATTCCAGTCATGAGTGAATTCCTTGCTGATAGCAGTTAGCAGTTGGCTACGAAATAAATTTTATTGAAATAATGCAGAAACAATTATGCTGAGTATGGTAAAGGGGATATGTGACAGTGGCTTGACTGATTCATGACAGAACGGTTACAACTAATCATCCGCTTTGAATATAAAGCGATACCATGGCTGCAAAATCTTCACGCTACTTAGCAATTCAAGTGATTTACTTTATTATTGGGTGAAATAATGCTATGATTTTGCCATTTTTATGGTGATTGTTTTTCCCGATAAACGGTCAGTCATACGGGGTTTTTTAATCCCCACCTCACCTAGATTGGATTGGTCAAGGATAATAAGATGAGTGAGCCAACGATGCAAAAACCGCGCGTGCTGATGATGGCAGCAGGCACGGGTGGGCATGTGTTTCCAGCGATTGCAGTGGCTCAAGCGTTACAACAATCAGGTGCCCAAGTGCATTGGCTCGGCACCCTAGTCGGTATGGAAAATGAGTTACTACAACATTACGACTTTACCTACCATGCCATCAATATGCAGGGGTTACGCGGGAACGGTATCAAACGCTTATTTAAAGCCCCGTCAACCTTACTCAAAGCAACATTAGCCGCTATCAAAATCATCAAAACCAATAAAATCGGCATCGTGGTAGGGTTTGGTGGTTATGTGACCGCACCCGGCGGATTGGCTGCCAAATTTTGTAAAATACCCATTTTGATTCATGAACAAAATGCCATCGCAGGCATGAGTAATAACTATCTATCTAAGCTTGCTAATCAAGTGTTAGAAGCCTTCCCAAATACCTTTACCGAACTACCTTCTAATAAAGTGATGACAGTTGGCAACCCCGTACGTGAGGCTATCGTACAGGTACCGCCACCAAAAGCCCGTATTGATGTCAATGATACCAGTCCTTTAAAGCTATTGGTCATTGGCGGTTCTTTGGGTGCTCAGGCATTAAATAATCATATCGCGCCTACGTTAAAAAAATTAGAAAGTCTGCCAGACGCCAAGCCGTGGCAAGTGCGGCATCAATGTGGTAAAAACAACCAAGAGGCTACCCAAGCGGTATATAGCGAAGCACAATTACAATCAACCCAGTACGAGATTTTGCCATTTGTCAAAGATATGGCAGAAGCATATAGCTGGGCAGATGTGATAGTCTGCCGTGCTGGGGCGCTCACGGTCACAGAAGTTGCCACGGTTGGATTGCCTGCGGTATTTGTGCCGCTGCCCCATGCAGTCGATGATCACCAAACGGCAAATGCCAAAACCCTATCAGAACATGACGCCGCATTTTTAATGCCGCAAAAAGAATTAACGGCAGAGAGTTTAAGTGCGGTTTTAGCCAAGCTCGACCGTCATCAAATTTTAGCGATGGCAGAAAAAGCACGTGAATTTGCCAAACCCAATGCCACACAGTTGGCTGCCGATGCCATTTTATCCCAGTTAAAACCTTAATTATTTTCTACAACTTATAAGTCATTTATCATTGAGCCTGTCTATGTCAAAATCAGCCAAAACTGCCACTGCCCAATCCACTGAAAAACCTGAAAAAACCAACAGTGTCACCAAAAAAATTACCAAGCGTGTGGTCGAAATCCCAGAGATGCGCCGTATTCGACACGTGCATTTTGTCGGTATTGGTGGGGCAGGGATGTGCGGTATTGCCGAAGTCGTCCATAATCATGGCTATATGGTTAGCGGTTCAGACATCAAACAAAGCCCAGTGACCGACCGTTTGACCCAAATGGGCATTCAAGTGTTTATCGGGCATGATTCCAAAAACATCAGTGAAGCCGATGTGGTCGTGGTGTCATCAGCCATTGATCGTACCAACCCAGAAATCCAAGCTGCCTTGTCAGGACGTATTCCTGTGGTACGCCGCGCCGATATGTTAGGTGAGCTGATGCGTTACCGTCATGGTATTGCGGTAGCGGGTGCGCATGGCAAAACTACCACCACTAGCCTGCTTACCATGATTTTAACCGAAGCGGGTTTGGATCCTACTTATGTGATTGGTGGTAAACTTAACGCGTCAGGCAAAAACGCGTCATTGGGTCAAAGCCGTTATTTGGTGGCGGAAGCGGATGAGTCCGATGCGTCGTTTTTATCGCTGCGCCCGATGGCAGCGATTGTCACCAATATTGACCAAGACCATATGGAAACCTATGGCGGCAGTTTTGACAAACTAAAAGCGGCGTATGTGCAGTTTTTACAAAATATGCCGTTTTATGGGTTAGCAGTATTGTGCGGTGATGACAAAGAGTTGTACGGACTGATTGATAAAATCGCGCGCCCTGTGTTGACTTATGGGTTAGAAAAACATAACGATGTGCAAGCGATTGACGTGGTGGCAGACGGCACCAAAACCCATTTTACCGTACTGCGTAAAGACCGTGAGCCCCTGCCGATTACTTTGAACATTCCTGGTATTCATAATGTCTATAACGCGTTAGCGGCTATTACCATCTCCACCGATGAAGGTGTCAGTGATGAAGCCATTTGCCAAGCGGTCAAAAAATTTGCTGGCGTGGGCAGACGTTTTGAAAACAATGGTAACTACCCTGTAAAAGATGGCGCAGGCGATGTGCTATTGATTGACGACTATGGTCACCACCCAACCGAAGTGGCAATGACTATCAAAGCGGCTCGCCAAAGCTATCCCGATCGCCGCTTGGTGATGATTTTCCAGCCTCACCGTTTTACCCGTACCCGTGATTGCTTCGATGATTTTGTGGACGTATTGTCACAAGTCGATGTGTTGATGCTACTCGATGTGTATAGCGCAGGTGAAGCGGTGATTGAAGGCGCAGATAGTCGCAGCCTTGCCCGTACCATCCGCACCCGCGGACAAGTTGAGCCAATTATGCTAAACATCAATGACATGGATCAAATCCGTCAGGTGCTAGGTAGTATGTTAAAAGGCAATGATTTGCTGATTACCCAAGGGGCGGGTAACGTGGGTCAACTCTGTCTAGATTTGGCAAAAAACAATTTATTTTTAACTGAAAAATAACGGCTTGATTGAACAACCGCTTGATTGAAAAACCACGCGGCAAGCGGTTATGAAACTTAAGGTATTGAAAAGCTGTTGTAGCTTGCCCATACTGCCAGCAGGCGATTATTTTATGAGTGAGCTAAAATTGCAAGCCATACCTAAACCATAGCTAAGTCATAGCCAAGCGATAGTTTAAAAATTTGTGTGAAATAATTATAGCAATGAATTCGGTTAACAAAAAATTAGGAATCAATATGTCAGAGCTTATCGATGTCAAACAATTTGGTAAAGTGGCGGTTGTCTGTGGGGGCTGGAGTGCCGAGCGTGAAGTGTCACTCACGAGTGGTCAAGCTGTGCTTGATGCGCTACTCGCTAAAGGCGTGGATGCCCATCACTTTGACCCCAAAGAAACAGATATCTCAAAACTGCGCGACTATGACCGCGTATTTAATGTGCTGCATGGCACTTTTGGTGAAGATGGTAGCCTACAAGGGGTGCTAGACGGTTTTAATATTCCGTATACCGGTTGTGGCGTGTTAGCCTCTGCGATTGCCATGGATAAGTTTCGCAACCGCCTAGTTTGGCAAGCGTTAAATCTACCAAACGTACCTTACGTCGTGCTTGACGACAATACCGATTTTACCGCTATCGAACAGCAGCTAGGTTTGCCGCTGTTTGTCAAACCCGCCGCCGAAGGCAGTAGTGTCGGCGTCTTTAAAATTAAAGAAGCGGGTGAGCTTGCCAAGACCTACCCACAGCTCAAACAATACCACGGCGCTATTTTGGCAGAAAAAGCCATCACAGGCGGTGAGTATGCTTGCTCAATCCTCGGTGATGAGGTGTTGCCCAGTATTCGCATCATCCCAACCACTGAGTTTTATGACTACGAAGCCAAATACAATCGTGATGATACCGTCTACCAATGCCCATCAGATTTGAGCGAGGCGCAAGAACAAACCATGCAACAAATCGCAAGAAAAGCGTTTGCCGCCATTGGGGGCAAAGGTTGGTCACGCGTGGATTTTTTACGAGATGACGAAGGCACGCTATATCTGCTTGAACTCAATACAGTGCCCGGCATGACCAGTCATAGTCTGGTGCCGATGGCAGCAAAAGCGCGTGGCATGGATTTTGCGACGCTATGTGTGCGTATCTTAGAACAAACGTTGAGCGAATAAGTCGTTTTCGTTTATATTTGTTTACAAAAAAAGTACTTGAATTGTCTAGAAGCGTATTATCTATTTACCATTCATTTCATTGAATTTGCTATGATATGCTTCTAAGCATAAATCCTTGTAATATTTTTAGTTATTGTGATTTTTGTTGTTGAGATTTTAGTAATTAATAATTTTAGACCGAGTTATGATTGGTCAATATGGCAAATTCATTTGTGGCAACTGCTTCTCTAGATACTACGCTCCCTAATCGCTTTCATCAGCTGCTGCCAAAGTTGTTAATGCTTGGCGTTGTGTTATTGTTGCTGATATTAGCGGCTTTGGCGATTAATGTGTTCAATAAATTACCCAATGCAGCCATCAGTTTGCAGCATAAAGGGTTAAATACCCAGCAAACCCTGCAGCTTCAGCAATTATTGGGCGAAAAAGCAGACACAAATTTACTCAAGGCTGATTTGCAAAGCTATTTGGCAAAACTTGAAACGGTAGATTGGGTAGGGCAAGCCGATGTGCGCCGCGATTGGCAACAAGGTATTGTGGTCAATGTAGTACCGCGCCAAGCCGTTGCCAAGTTTGGTAGTGAGCGTTTAGTCGATGCCAATGGCATGGTATTTAAACCTGCCGATAGCAATGACCTAAATAATACCAGCCTAATGCAGCTACAAGGCGATAGCCAAAATGCCATTGTGATGATGCAGCAAATCAAGCAAGTCAGTGATTGGTTTATGCCACTGGGTATAAAAATTGAAGAAGTCATTGTAACGCCCAGAATGGCATGGCTATTTCGTTTTGATAACGGACTTCGGGTACTGGTTGATAATGACAATACCTCAGAAAAACTGTATCGACTGAGCATCATGTTACAAAATCAGCTTAAACCACAGCTTAAAACGCTGCAAACGGTGGATTTACGCTATAAAAATGGCATGGCAATTACCAAACGACCTATGATACAGCAAGCCAGTGATACAACTGTCGTCAATAAATCGGATGATACTAAACCGGTGACCGATGCCAACTCAACAACCGATTCAAAAACTGAAGCCTTAAAAACGCCAGCCTACCCCAGCCATTAGGTGAAATATAATTTTGTAGTGTTCTATGAAAAAGCCAGATCTGATCGTCGTCGTCCACCTAAGTGCTACTGCTATTCATACTGTGATTGGGCAAATCCACAGTGCGCAAGATATTCGTATTATCGGTTTATCTACTGTCAAAAATCATGATTTCTCGCAAGGTACCATTCGCCACCGCGAACGCCTAAAATCTGCCATCAAACAATCTATTCAAAACGCTGAAGACATGGCAAATTGCCGTGTCAACAGTGTTTGGCTGAGCTTTTCTACCCCAGATTTGCAAAGCGTCAATAGTGTGGGCGAAGTCAAAATCAAACACGATATCGTACAAGCCAAAGACGTGGTTGCCGCGCTAACCCAAGCCAAAACCAAACATCTCCAAGATGATTTGTATTTGATGCATTATGCCCAGCAAGGTATTGCCCTAGATGGCAATGCTGAGATGATTGATGATGCGATTGGGATGCAAGCGAGTGACTTGATGGTGCTCTATCATCTGATGATGATGCCGGTCAAAGGTCGCCAAAATTTGCAGCAACTGCTGCAAGAATGTGATGTTAGTATTGACCAAATGCTATTTGATGCGGTATCTACCGCCGAATACGGCTTATTACCCGAAGAAAAATATCATGGCGTATGTCTGATTGATATTGGGGCATCGACGACCAGTATCTGCGTTTACCGTGAAGATAAGCTGATTTATACCCATTGTTTTGCCGAAGGCGGACATCACGCGACACTGGATATCTCTATGCTGCTAGATGTCACCATTGCTGAAGCAGAGAATATGAAAAAATCCCAAGCCAATGTCGATCGTCATGGGATTGACTCAAGCCAATTTTTTACCATCAAGCGTTCACAGCATGACGATGAAAAAACCATTAATATGCTTGAACTCCTTGAAGTCACTGAAGCCCGCTATATCAGTATTTTAGGGCATATTAAAAGAGAGCTGGATAAAGAGGGGCTAAGTGATTTTTTACAGCAAGGGTATGTGATCACGGGCGGTGGTGCTGAAATGCGTGGATTATTGCCATTAGCCAAAAAAATCTTTGCCAATAAAGTCAATAAGGTCAATCAACACTCAGCGATTTCTGCCTACACCCAATATGGTGATGATGACAAGCTTCGCACCATTGCGACGATGATTGGTGAGCGTAAATACCAAACCGCGTTTGGCACACTGTTATATAGTCAAAGTGAGGCATTTCATCATAGCGAGAAAAGCTCACCCGACTCTTTGCAGGTTCAGCCCATGCGAGAAAAACTCAAAATTGTGAATAAATTTTTTGGTAAATTTTTCTAAAAAAGAGATGTTTAGTATTTTAAGAGTGCTCATGTTATGATTGACTCTAAAATCCACTAATTGTGTAATGATTTATTTGATATTTAATTTAATATGTTTGCTATTTATGCTGCTCAAGCCTACTTGACAGTATACGGAGATTTTCAATTATGGAAGCGAAGTTTAGTATTGTACAAGATCACACTGATACATTTGCCGATTCAGCCCGTTTAACCGTCATCGGTGTCGGCGGTGGCGGTGGGAATGCCGTTGAAACCATGGTACAAAATGGTGTAAAAGGCATTACCTTTGTCTGTGCCAACACTGATAGACAAGCGCTTGACCGCCTGTCAGCGCCTAATAAAATCCAGCTCGGTATCAAAAATAACAACCGCGGCTTGGGGGCAGGTGCCAATCCAGAAGTGGGTCGTGAAGCAGCTGAGAGCGATGAAGAACAAATTCGTCAATTGTTAGAGAATTCTGACATGGTATTTATTACCGCGGGTATGGGCGGTGGTACAGGTACAGGCGCTGCGCCAGTCATCGCCAGACTAGCCAAAGAGCTGGGCGTTTTGACCGTTGCGGTGGTGACCATGCCATTTACCTTTGAAGGTGGCAGACGCAATAAAGTGGCTAGAGAAGGTATTGAGCAGCTTTCTAACTTTGTGGACTCCATCATCACCATCCCCAACGATAAACTGATGACAGTGTATGGCAAAATCTCTATGAAAGATGCCTTCAAAAAAGCCGATGAAGTGTTACTTCAAGCGGTGCAAGGTATCTCTAATATGATTTCAAAAGATGGTTTTATTAACATCGACTTTAACGATATTCGCACGGCAATGACTTCCCGAGGCCATGCGATGATGGGTATCGGTAAAGGCAGTGGTGAAGACCGCGCTGAGATCGCTGCTGAAAAAGCCATCAAGAGCCCATTACTTGACAACTTATTACTTAAAAATGCCAAAGGTCTCTTGGTCAACGTGGTGGCTAGCTCAGACTTCAATTTTGAAGAGCAAGAGCGCATCACCCAAAAAGTGCATAGCTTGGTGGATATTGATGAAGCCAACATCTTCTATGGCGTGGTATTTGATGAAGACATGGGCGATGAAATCCAAGTGACCGTGGTGGCAACAGGTCTTACACTAGATAATACCCCAAAGCATACAACTAGAGATTTTGTCTCAGATGCCTCTAGCACCCACAAAGTAGAAGCAGGCACGCATGAACCTGCGTATGCGGCACGCCGTGATATACCACAACCCATCCCTGCACCTCAGCCACCTGTACAGCAAGCTATTGAGCCTGCGCCAGCGCAACCGCAATCATCGCAGCCACAACGCACAGGCAACAGTATTCAAGATTATCTACGTCGTCAGCAAAATCGCTAAGATACCGTAGGATTTTTAACAGCCTCACAGCTTAATTGTTGTGAGGTTTTTTTATCACTGTAGTCAATCATAAAGGTCGATAAAATCAATCAAGCATCACTATGATGTAGCAAGGGACAATGGTAGAATAGCCAAATGTAACAAATTATATCAACCTAGCTTTGGCTAAGGATGAGAGCAATCTACTAGGGGGCATTATGCAGCAGCGTACTATTCAACAACCCATTAATCTTGAAGGCATCGGCTTACATAGTGGTAACCCTGTACACCTGCGCTTTTCTCCTGCACCCATTGACTATGGGATTCAATTTTTACGTAGCGATGTGGCACAGGCAAAGCCCATTCCCGCTATCTATCATGCGGTAACCGATACCATGATGTCCTCAAATCTCACCAATGAGTTAGGTCAGCGTATTGGGACAGTTGAGCATTTGATGAGTGCAATCGCTGCGCTTCAAATTGATAATCTACAAATTGAAGTGTCCGCCCCTGAGATTCCAATCATGGATGGTAGTGCCATCGAATTTGTACAAGTATTGCAGCAAGCGGGTATTGCCGAGCAAACGTCTGCCAAACGCTATATTCAGGTGTTGCAACCGATTGAGGTTCGCGTGGAGGATAAAGTCGCAGGATTTCGTCCCTACGATGGATTTGTGTTAGATTTCCAAATTGACTTTAATCACCCTGCGTTTAATGGCTCACATCAAAAGTTTAAATTGGATTTTAATGAAGGCAATTTTATCGAGCATATTGCCAAAGCGCGCACATTCGGCTTTTTAAAAGATATTGAGTACCTAAAAAGCAATAACCTAGGGCTGGGGGGCAGTATGCAGAACGCCATTGTTTTAGATGATAGCGGCGTACTTAATCCTGAAGGGTTACGCTTTGACGATGAATTTGTACGCCATAAAGTACTAGATGCGATTGGTGACTTATACCTTGCCGGGCACCAAATTTTGGGTGAATTTTACGCTTATAAATCAGGTCATGCGCTCAATAATAAATTGTTACAGGCTTTATTTAGCGATGAAAATAACTATAAAGTTGTAACAAATAATGACAATGTTAACTAGATTTATTTAAATTTATTAATTTTATTGTGTATTTTTACTAATCAAAAAATTTTGCCTATTGTTTGATTAGTAACATTTTTTCATCAAGAAGTTATCATTTTATTACACTAATTAAACCCAACCCCCCAATTCTATCATTTAATTTTTTGGATATCTTTTTTTAGCCACTAGCTACTATAAGCGCACTAAAAATAAAAAAAAAGATATCTTTATCTATCCTATTAATTGTTAATTTTTTTCTAGTTTTTTACTTTCACTTGCACAAGCCATTACTCTATTAATGAATCTTACTATATTAGTAACATAATTTACATAATATTACATTGTAACTTGGCTATTTTAGTCTTTTATCAGTTTTTGTAACGCCGTTCTAAGTGGCTCGTTATCCGTGACAAGGTCACATAGCTGTGTTATATTTCGCTTCGTAAATTCGCTTAGCTCACAATTCTTTACATTGCTAACATTATGATTACACTGTAAACCTGGCATTTGCGAGCCATGAATAGCTTTGACAATCACCACCCGAAAACGTAACTGATTAAATTGATGAAAATTGTTGTCGAACGCTTGCAGGGTTGATAGTAGGTGCTGCTGGTTGTAATTGAGGTGATTGGCAAGGGTATGACTGTTCGTACTCACCACAAGTCTAAACGATTCACAAGCAATCACTTGTAAGCTTGCTAAGACCTCTTGAGGCAACACGTTTTGCCAAGCGCTGCGAACATCGTTCGTCAATTGCTGTAACTGCTGCAGCTTTTTTTGAAACGGTAATTGATAGTTGGCAAGACGCTCAGTGCGGGAAGCAAGATGGTTGGTTGGTTTTTTCATAGTCAATGAGCAGTGTGGTGGGTAGTTAAGCGACAAAAATTTTGATTTAGTCTTAGTATTGGGTCTTAGTGTTAGTGTAGGTGATTTTAAGACCAAGTTATAGTGAATTAAATCTTGCCAATGCGCTAAAGCAGCGTTCACATGACATTGGCATAGGGTTTAATAGCATAAGGTTTAACAAAGGATAAAAGATGAAGTTAGCTCTAATCGCATTACCAGTTGTTGCTTTAACCACAATGAGTGTTGCACAAGCTCAAATTCTATCGATTACCAATGCCGGTAAAACCAGTCAAGTCATTGTCCGTGAAGATGATGGTGAAGATTATTATCTGCCTTCAGATGCCGTTAATGCCGCCATCAAAAACCTAAGCCAGCAAACCCAGCAAAAAGAAGACCGCCTCGCAAGTTTAGCACAAAAGCTATCGACTCAGCCAACCACCATTATCAACATGCCTGCAATGGGCAGCTATGCGGGTAATGGCATGTTGGCGTTGCGCCCAATTACGTCATCTGCGCGCATGAGCTCAGGTTTTGGCTATCGCATCCACCCTGTCACTGGTAAATCACAGTTTCATAAAGGGATGGACTTTGCTGCCCCCATTGGCACCCCTATTTATGCCACAGGTAATGGTGTGGTGACTTTCTCAGGTTGGGGTACTGGGTATGGTCGTTATGTTGAAGTAGATCATGGCAACGGTACTGTTACCCGTTACGCACATACTTCTGCAAACTATGTTAACGTTGGCGATACGGTGTATGCAAACCAGCAAATCGCTGCGGTAGGCAACACGGGTCGTTCAACAGGCGCGCACCTACATTATGAAGTACGCCAAAATGGTCAAGCCGTCAATCCGCAAACTTACTTGGCAATGGCGCCAGCACGTTAATCGTTATTATATCTCGGCATATAAAAAAAACTGGCTTATATGCCAGTTTTTTATTTTTCGCTGCGCTATGGTTTAAAACTATCATAATTTAGGTGTTTATCCAGTGTGCTTTGTTATGAAAGTCCGCTGGATGTGCATGCTGTATGGCCCAATAACTCATTTCATCGACGGTTGGAGCTGAGTTATCTGCTAAGCCGCTGTCTGGCGGTTGCTGAATCACACGCGTTGGATTTAGCGCATAATTACCATTTGCACCAACCAACTTATCCAATGCTGATTTGGCAAATGTCATACCGACACGAAAAGTACCAACGCTAAACCCATATTGCTGCTGTACCGCTCGTACATGGGTGAGGAGTAATGGACTTGCAGAACACCAAAAAACAAGCGGAAGCTCGCTATCTTGTGTAACCGCCTGGCTAAAAAAATTGATATCCTCACCATAAGTCAGCGCTGTGATAGGCAAGCGCCGAGGGGGTAATGCATTCGGTGTCCGATAGCTGTCAAAATAATAAAGATTAAACTCACCATTGGTCGCCAAATTGACCTCAAGATACGGGCTATCCGCTTGGCTATCTTTGGCAATAAAACACTCAAAACAATCTGCTTGCCATAAATAATCTTGACGCATTACACGTTGAAGTGCCGATGGGCTAAATGTCGGAAAATTTGCCCATAGACCAGCTTGTAGAGCGGTTTGACTATCATCAATCTTGGGATGGGCAGCATCAAATAAGAGCGTTAAAAATTTACTATCAGCGACCACCTGTACTGATAGCTGGTAGTCCAGTATTGCCGATACGGTGAATGGTTCAACCGTGCTCGTCAGTGCGAATGTCTCACCCTGTAACGTGTCCATTGTAGCCTTAGCCAAAACGTACCAAGTTTGATAACTTAGGATTGGCGTCCAGATTGCGACGTAATAATAGCACCATACGACCGATACTGGTGACCAAAATCGCATCAGTGGCTTCAGCAATCGCATTTGCCACAGCGTCACGATCTGCTTTGCTACCGGCTGGGATTTTTACTTTAATCAGCTCATGATCGGTCAGTGCGCGCCCAATTTCTTCAATAACGGTTGGGGTAACGCCTTGACCACCAATCATTACCACCGGGTTCAGCTGGTGACCGATGCCTTTTAAATGTTTGATATCAGCATTTGATAAGCTTGAATTTGCCATAACTGTCAATTGACCTATAAGAAAATTAGCTAGCATTATACCATATTAATCATTTTGCCTAATAAATTATGGGCAATACATAGGCAAAAACACATAGGCAAAAACGCTGCCATGACTTATCAATCTACAAAAATCACTGGATTAAAAAAATCAATAGCCAATCCATGAGTTAACACAAGCTAACTTGATGAAATATGCTAAAATAACAGCCTTAAGTCTTGAGATTGTCAAAATTTACCGATAGTCATTCTAGGATGGCTTTGGGTTTTTTAGCCAAATCCTAAATGAAGAATTTTTAAACTATATATAAAGGGTAGTTTGTAGAGAATTATGGCAACGCGTATTACCAACAAAAAATTGTCCAAAAGTAGCCGTGCGTGGATGAAAGAGCACATTGACGACCACTATGTCAAACTTGCCCAGCGCGATGGCTATCGGGCAAGAGCGGCTTACAAATTGCTAGAAATCAACGAAAAACTGCAGCTGATTAAAAAAGGCATGACGGTGGTCGATTTGGGTTCTGCCCCAGGCAGCTGGTCGCAAGTTGCGGGTAAACTAGTCGGTGACACTGGCAAACTTATCGCCTCAGACATCTTGCCGATGGATACGCTAGAGAATGTGACCTTTATCCAAGGTGATTTTCGTGAGCAAGCAGTGTTTGACAACATCATGGCAGAAGTCGCCGATAAAAAAGTGGAAGTGGTGCTATCTGATATGGCGCCTAATACCTCAGGGTTTTCTGCAGTCGATCAGCCACGAATGATTTATTTGTGTGAGCTTGCCATGGACTTTGCCGAGCAAGTGCTCCCTGAAGGTGGCACCTTAGTGATTAAGGTATTCCAAGGCGAAGGCTCTGATGCTTTACGAAAAAATATGCAGCAGCGTTTTAGTAAAGTGCGCAGTATCAAGCCTGCAGCGTCACGCGCGCGCTCAAAAGAAATGTATTGGATTGCTACCAAATAAGATAATTCGATTCAGTGGGTTCGTGAAGTTGACTGGATAAAAATTGGTAATATGTTTTTACTAGAAAATAACAGAGAATCCGCTTGATAATGTTAAGGTAAATCCATATATCATGCTATATTGAAAGATTAATGTAACGTCTATTTTTGGTGAAAAATCTACCTATCTTTGGTAAACATTTTGATTTAACCCCACTTTTTAATCAACCCCCTAACGCGAAGGATGAAAAACAACGTGAGCGACATGGTAAAAAATACCTTATTGTGGTTAGTTGTGATAGGGGTATTAGTGCTAGTCTTTAGCAATTTTGATACCCGCAATGAACCTGATAAGCTCAATTACTCCCAATTTGTCACTGCGGTGGCAACTGACCAGGTCAAAAGTGTCAAAATTGACGGTGAGCAAATTTCTGGCGAAAAGAAAAACGGCTCAACTTTTGAGACAGTGCGTCCTGCGGTCACTGACACTGAGCTAATGCCAAAGCTTATCAAGCATAATGTTGAAGTTCAAGGCGCCACCCCTGAACGTCAAGGTGTGATGATGCAATTACTGATTGCAAGCTTCCCAGTGCTATTGATTATTGGTTTGTTCTTG
This sequence comes from Moraxella sp. CTOTU47616, assembly GCF_032017465.1. Classification (NCBI taxonomy): domain Bacteria; kingdom Pseudomonadati; phylum Pseudomonadota; class Gammaproteobacteria; order Moraxellales; family Moraxellaceae; genus Moraxella; species Moraxella sp. CTOTU47616. The sequence goes on along the minus strand of NZ_DALZPU010000004.1, from coordinate 109,018 downwards.
TTCATCATGCGTAATATGAGCGGCGGTGGTGCAGGCGGTGGTCGCGGCATGGGTCCGATGAGTTTTGGTAAATCTAAAGCCAAAATGCTATCAGAAGACCAAATCAAAGTGACATTTGCAGATGTGGCAGGGTGTGATGAAGCCAAGCAAGAAGTAACAGAAATTGTCGACTTCTTACGTGACCCAGAAAAATTTACCAAACTTGGCGCGACTATTCCACGTGGTGTGTTGATGGTAGGTCCACCCGGTACTGGTAAAACCTTGCTTGCCAAAGCGATTGCAGGTGAAGCGAAAGTACCATTCTTCTCAATTTCAGGTTCTGACTTTGTTGAGATGTTTGTAGGTGTCGGTGCAAGCCGTGTGCGTGATATGTTTGAACAAGCCAAGAAAAATGCCCCTTGTATCATCTTTATTGACGAGATTGATGCTGTCGGTCGTCATCGTGGTGCGGGTATGGGCGGTGGTCATGACGAACGTGAACAAACTTTGAACCAGTTATTGGTTGAGATGGATGGTTTTGAAGGCAATGACGGGGTAATCGTGATTGCTGCAACCAACCGAGTCGATGTACTCGATAAAGCATTGTTGCGCCCAGGTCGTTTCGATCGTCAAGTACAAGTTGGCTTGCCTGATATCAAAGGCCGTGAGCAAATTCTTCGTGTACACATGAAAAAATTGCCCTCAACAATTGGCGTCGATATTCGTTCATTGGCGCGTGGTACCCCAGGTTTTAGTGGTGCACAATTAGCGAATTTGGTGAACGAGGCGGCACTATTTGCTGCACGTAACAATAAAGCGTCAGTTGATATGAACGACTTTGAAGAAGCCAAAGACAAGCTGTATATGGGTCCAGAACGTAAATCGATGGTACTGCGTGAAGAAGAGCGTCGTGCAACGGCATATCATGAAGCAGGGCATGCCTTAGTGGCCGAAATGCTACCGGGTACCGATCCTGTCCATAAGGTCACTATTATGCCGCGTGGTTGGGCATTAGGTGTTACTTGGCAATTGCCAGAGCATGATCAGACCAGCGTTTATAAGTCAAAAATGCTAAATGATATTGCGATTTTGTTTGGTGGTCGTATCGCCGAAGAAGTGTTTATCAATCAGCAATCGACTGGCGCGTCAAATGATTTTGAACGTGCTACTAAAATGGCACGTGCCATGGTTACCAAATACGGTATGTCAGATGCCATGGGTGTGATGGTGTATGAAGAAGATGAAAACCAAGGTTACTTTGGTGCCTCATCTCGCACTATTTCAGAAGCGACCCAGCAGAAAGTGGACGACGAAGTTCGTCGTATCCTAGAAGCGCAGTATGATATCGCACGTGCATTAATTGAAGGTAATGCGGACAAAATGCATGCCATGGTCGACGCGTTAATGAAATGGGAAACTATCGACCGTGACCAATTGCAAGATATTATGGCGGGTATCCCACCACGCGAGCCTAAAGTTTATCAAGAGCCTGTTAGAGTAAATTTCGATAAACCAAGCAACCCACCGTCAAGTGGGTCGGGCTTAACCCCGCCGCCGTTACCTGCAATGTAAATTATCCATGATATGAGTTACTCAAAAACCGCTACCAACTTGATAGCGGTTTTTTTGTTTTTCACTTAAAATAGTAAAAAATTTTAGCAATCATTGTGGACATCATGCAGTTACAGCCCATTCCCAACTTTGCCATTCATTATCATAATCAAACGCTCGATTTATCTAATCCCCATATCATGGGTATTTTAAATGTCACCCCAGATTCATTTTCTGATGGTGGTCGATATAATCATATCGACCAAGGCTTGCGTCATACCGAGCAGATGATCAAAGACGGGGCGACGATTATCGATGTGGGTGGTGAATCTACTCGCCCAAATGCCAGCCCTGTGAGTGAGCAAGAAGAAGTTGACCGCGTCATCAAAGTGGTTGAAGCGATTAATCATAACTTTGGTGAGCAAGTGTGGGTGTCGGTCGATACCAGTAGCCCGACCGTGATGACACTCGCCAGTCAAGTCGGCGCCAAAATTTGGAATGATGTACGAGCCTTGACGCGCCCCGATGCCATTGCTACCGCTGCCAAACTCGATATCCCTGTCATGCTCATGCACATGCGCGGTGAGCCAACGACCATGAATCAGCTAGATAATTATCAAGATTTATATACCGATGTTATTAGCGAGTTACAGCAGCGCATTGATGAGGTTATGGAGGGTGGGGTCAGACGTGACAATCTTATCATTGACCCAGGGTTTGGCTTTGCCAAAAACGCCCAGCAAAATCTGGCATGGCTGAATGAATTTTATCGGTTGCATACGTTTAACTTACCTGTCATGGTGGCATTATCCCGTAAACGCTTTGTTGGGGAAGTCCTCAAGTCAGCCAATCTACCCCATGACCCTACCGATAGAGATGTTGCTAGTATGGTTGCAGGGCTATTTGCTGTGCAGCAAGGGGCGTGTATCTTGCGCACCCATAATGTAGCAGCGACTAAAGCAGGGCTTGCGATGTGGCAAGCGACGCAACAGGCAAAAGCTTAATAACAGGTAAAAAAATACATGAATTTAACGCGCAACGACAAGGATTTATCATGAGTGACAATCAGCCAGAACCTACATTAGAGCAGCGCAAAGTCATCTATCGTGCCAGACGCGGTCTAAAAGAACTCGATTATTATTTTGACCCGTATGTGAGAGCGCACTATCTAAAAGCCGACTCACGAGAGCAGCAAATTTTTGCAGAATTGGTGAAAGAAGAAGATCCTGATTTGCTGGATTGGTTTTTACACAATCATCCGACCAAGCCAGAATTTGCTGATTTGATAGCCAAGCTCAAATCATTAAAAGCTTCTTCTTAATTGATTTAGATGAACGAGCGCTACTTGTCGCGTCATAACACCGCATTTATTGATATTGATGCCACGCTCAAACCCAGTGTGGATAAAAAACTGCTTTGGGGAGCTTGTTTATGGGTGGTTGTTGGCATTTTGGCACTCGTACCTTTGGCGCTTACCTATAAACTTTTACTAGGTATGGTCGCTATAGCCAGTCTTTGGTTCGGGCAAGTCTCTAGTTGTCACTTATTGGCTATTTCATCGTTACACGCCAAACCGCAAAGTAACAATCAAACCTTACCTTATGACAACTTTGATTTTTTAACTTGGCAAATCCAGTGGGTACGTGGGGTTGTCAAAGTACCTAAACAGGGTAAGCAAGCGGTTTGGCAGGCAAATTTGCTGGGCATCGCTGATATGGGGTGCCTAATGATTTTAACGTTTGGGTTGATAGAATCAGTGCCAGCTAAAATCAGTGTAACCATTTGGCAAGATCAAGTGGATAGCGATACCTGGCGGCAATTTAAGGTGCTAGCGAACACAGTAGGGCGATAACAAAAATGGTGTATAAGTTATAGTCAATATTGCTACAATTAAATCAACCAAGTGTTGAGGCGACTGCGCATTTTAGTTTGAAATTAAGCGCAATTGGCATGCGTCAGCGCGGTATTATTGGTGATATACAACAATCATTGAAAAAGATAAAAGGGAATGACCATGGGTCTATTAACAAGTCTAGTAACACAAGTGGCGCAAAGTGCCATTCAAAGCAAAATGGGCCAAAGCAAAATGGGCGGTCAAAGCCAAGTCGATATGGGCGGCCTAGGGAATATTTTTGGTAATGTTTTAGGCGGCGGGGTGCAGCAGCCACAAATGCAGTCAAACGGTTTTGGTTTGGATGATATCATCGGTATGGCAATGAACCAAAATCAAGGTATGTCCCAAGGTGGCGTGCTAGGACAAGTGCTGGGTAGCGTGCTAGGGGGAGGCATGGGCGGCGGCCTAAGCGGTGGTATAGGCAATAACGTAGGTATGAACCAATTTCCACAAAGCCAAAGTGGCTTTGGTGGTAAGGGTATGTTAATGGCGGCTTTGTTGCCAATCGCGTTGATGTTTATTCAGCGTAATGGGGGACTATCAGGGGCCTTTAATAAAATTCAAAATATGGGATTCGGTCATCAAGCTAACTCTTGGATGAGTGCTGACCAATCAAACCAACCACTGGATGCTAATGATATCAATCAGCTATTTGATAATGATGAGTTGGCGCAAGTTGCGGCACAAACTGGTGTCGACCAAAGCGAAGTCCGTCAAAGTATGGCGGAGCTTTTGCCACAGTTATTTGACAACTTGACACCACATGGTGATACCCAAACCGAAAGCCAAGCCAATAAAGAAATCAGTGATATTTTGGCGCAATTAGGCAAGGCGAATCGCTAAATTAGCCTGACTAAAAAAAGCCAGTTTTGTCACTGGCTTTTTTTATTGGGCAAATTTTGGTTTTGTCTATTTCATCTAAAGCATAGGCGAGTGCTAACTGCTTTTTTATAAAACAGCTAAAAATGAAAATTCGTCAAATCGACTTGTTTACCCGTCCAAAGCGCAAAACTTAATGCCCCTTGATTGACCAGCATTCCTAAGCCATCCGAGGTTTTGGCATGTTTCGACTTAAAAAAGTCCAAAAACGCTGATGGTTTGCCATACATCATGTCATACGCAAAATCGACAGTCATATCCTTGGCAAACGGCAATCTGTCACCGCTCAGACCTATCGACGTTGCATTGATAATCACCTCAATATCGTTGGGCAAATCCGTCAAACTTGAAAAGGTGAGCTTATCGGTATCAAATAATCGGGTTAAATTCTCTGCCTTTTCTACTGTGCGATTGGCAATATGCAGCGATTTTACTTGCGCATCTAGCAACGGCAAAATCGCGCCACGAGTCGCCCCACCTGCCCCTAAAATAGCAACGTTTGCGTCTTTTAACCTGACGCCTTGCGACAATAAATCCGCCACCAAACCGCGACCATCGGTATTGTCGCCATACAGTTTGCCCGCTTTAATGGCAAGGGTATTGACTGCACCCGCCAAGCGCGCGTATTCAGATAGCTCACCGCGCTGCTGGCACAGCGAAAATGCCATCTCTTTAAAAGGTACGGTCACATTTGCCCCTGTCCCACCGCCTGCAAAAAATGCTTCGATGACAGCGGTAAAACTCTCGACATCGTTGGGACAATATTGGCGTTGGTAAGACAAGGTGATGCCAGTTTGTTTGGCAAAGGCTTGGTGCAAATCAGGCGATTTGCTATGGGCAATCGGATTGCCGATTACCATGCAATGATAACGGACGTTTGAATCAGGAATTGATGACATGGGAAAACCTATAATACGATGAGCAAAATTACCAATTCCCCTCACTTTACAATAACTGTAGCTGCTATATCAATGCTGGGTTTTGATTGGCTAGGTTTTGATTGGCTAGGTTATGATTGGGTGGATGTAAAGCGTAGCATTTCATCGATTTGGCTAAAAATAACAACAAAAGCGTACTGTTAACTGCTGTCAATGCCTTGTTACAATGCGCTATCCACACCAACCCGTTATATACTACACAATGAAGCTAATTGCCCGCAAACCGCTTTTTTTACCGCGTCAAAACCGCTCAGAACATCCGATAGGCGCTACTCAAAAAGGCGCTACCAAAAAATGCGCTGCCCAAAAAAGCGTTACCCAAAATAAACCCACTTGGCTAAAAAATCTTGGCGGGGGGTGCGTTATTCTAACACTCACCTTAACTGGCTGTGATAAGGTCAAACAAATCGCCTCACAGCATAATGCCAGTGTGACTGCTAGCACTACCGCATCGACCGCAGCCGCCAATCCGTCTATCAACCCTACCTCGCAGCCAACACCTGTGGTCTATCCCATCAATGAATGGCAGCAACAAACGCTGGCAAACAAAGTCAGTATTCACGATATCGACGCTGTGACGTTATTATTGGGTCAACCCATCACCATTGATACGCAAAGTTTGGACTACCGAAGCAATGTGGCAAGTAAATATAGTTTTGCCAAAACTGGCGAGCCGTATTTTGATTTGCTTGATTCGCCTATGTATATCGAGGTACAGTGGTATTATGCCAGTGCCTATGACAATGCCAGCGTTAAAAACATCAGCATCAAGCATGCCAAAACAGCGTTTCACCTGACCCAAAATTGGTTTGGACAAGATGGCTCAGACATTGTTGCCCACATGGTGCAAGGACAGCCGATTAAAAATGCGAGCTACCACGGAATTTTGGTAGAATTAGCACGCTGTGACAATTATCATTGTGATTTGGTGGTCAGAAAACCCACTGTCACCGCCAAAACCGCTAAAAAAAGCGGCTAATTGCTGCGGCTTTCACTGTCATACAGTCAACTATTAATTTAATCAAGTAGCCAAATAACCATGTGGTATTCATTATCTGATGCTCAGTATGCCAAGCAAACGCCAATCACCGCTATCGATATTGACTCACGGGTGATAGCGTATGGCGATGGGTTTTTTACCACCATGGCGGTGGTGGCAGGACAAATCAATTGGCTGAGTTACCACTTAGATAGAATCGACGAGAGTGCCCATGCGTTACAACTCAATTTAACCAACGCGGACTTAGACGCAGCCAATTTAGACGCAGCCAATTTAGAATCCCCCAATCATACTATTCGCGCATACTTTAATAGTCAGTTAGCCAATTTTGCTAAAACCCTCAATCACGGTATGCTCAAGCTGATAGTCTGCCGAAAAAACCAACCTATCAAAGGCTATGGATTTTGTAACTCTGAATTTGACGCTTTTATTAAGCTTATGCGCACGGATAAGCCATTATCACAGCAAGCCAATCAAGTCATCATCCAATCTGCCGCTACCGCCATCTGTCTTACGCAGCAAATTGCGTGTCTACCCAAACCCTTGGTAGGACTTAAGCTACTAAACGCCCAAGATAAAGTGATGGCAAGTCACGAGCTGTGGCAGCACCAAACTCAAAATGCGCAAATGATTGATGGGCTGGTACAAGATGTGATGGGGCATTGGGTAGAAGGTACCTTTTGCAATGTGTTTTATCAGCTTAATCATGAAAACGTGTGGTACACACCGCCCATCAACCGCTCAGGGGTAAAAGGGGTGATGCGGCAGGTGTTATTGGCTAAGTTTGCCGACTCTGATAGGGCTCATGAGGAGCGGTATTTAGCCAGCGAGGAGTTAGCCAATATCACAAGCTTGTTCTTTTGCAATGCTGTACGCGGGATTTTGCCCATTCAGGCATTGATGCTACCCAATGGGCAGTCAACCGCGCTTGATTTGACCCCAATCTATGCGCAAAAATTAACTTAAATCCTGTTGCTGGTAACTAAAAAAAATTGCTATTTTTGTCATTAATTGTTAAATTCTCGCTTATTGAGTCAATATAAGCCTTCTCTATGAACGACCAATCTGATAATAATATGTCTAGTAACTCAGACGGTTCTGAGCATCATCCTACTCAGCACAGTGACGCCCCTCACGCCGCGGATATTCCAGATTCTCAATTGCAGGACAATCATAGCAAAGATAAGGGTATCGATGACAAGGATATCAATGATAAGGATGACGAAGACCCGCATAGCAAAAACGTCAATATTAATGATGCTTGTCTGATTAATCGTTCAACGCGAGAATTCAATGACCACATCACCGGTAGAAACAAAAAAAATAAATACCGTCTACTGGGGCTAGTGGGGTTTATTGTATTGGTGCTAGGCTGGTTGTTATTTGCTTGGTACAACACCCTATATGGCACTATCACCCAGCCTAAGCAGATGGTGACCATCAATAAAGGTCAAACCTACTATGCGCTGGTAGACGACTGGGATAAAAAGAAAAAGCTGTTCGTCGCGCCACTCGCCAAACTATATATCAAAATGACGGTGGATAAACCGCTCCATTCAGGGGTCTATCAACTGCCTGAAAATCCAAGTTTTGCCAATTATTTAGCCATGCTACAACAAGGTGAAAAAGTCGCTTTTATCAAAGTGCAAATCATTGAAGGCAAAACAGCCAAAGATTTATATCAACATTTGATGGACAATAAAGGGATTAAAAACGAAGTTATCCATGGTAGCAAAGTTGACGTCGATAAACTTGGGCTCAATATCCCTGCTGACTACCATCCGAATGGCAACCTTGAAGGTTGGTTTTCACCGGACACCTATTATTTTAATGAAGGCAGTAGCGATAAAAAAGTGCTAACGGATTTATTTACCCGTCAACACACGGCGTTGATGGAAAATTGGAACAATCGCCAAGCCAATCTCCCGTACAACACACCGTATGAAGCGCTAATTATGGCATCCATTATTGAAAAAGAAACCAGTGTCGAAAGTGAGCGGGGTGAAGTGGCAGGCGTGTTCGTCAATCGTCTGAAGAATAATATGCGCCTGCAAACCGATCCGACCGTGATTTATGGCATGGGCGATCGTTACGATGGCAATATTCGCAAATCTGACCTTGAAGAAAAAACCGCTTATAACACCTACCAAATTGACGGCTTACCACCGACACCGATTGCCTTGCCAAGTATTGCATCCATTAAAGCGGCACTTCACCCAAATCAAACTGATTCGCTGTATTTTGTGGCAACGGGTAATGGCGGTCATAAATTTACCAGTAATTTAGAAGACCATAACCAAGCGGTACAAGACTATCTGCGGGTGATGCGTGAAAAACGCGCCAGCCAAAACAGCCAATTAGGTCAGTAAAAAACGATACCCATGCAAACAGCTGCGAAAGCCCGCATTAGCGAAAAATTTATCTCATTTGAAGGTACCGAAGGGGTGGGTAAATCTACCTTGATTGCCAATGTGGCAGCGCATTTGACCGCGCAAGGCATTGACTTTATCCAAACCCGTGAACCGGGCGGTAGTCCGTTTGCTGAGAAGTTACGCGCCATGTTACTTGACCCAGCAACGACCATGACAGAGGACAGTGAACTGCTATTGATGTTTGCGGCGCGTGCCGATCATGTGGCGCAAGTGATTTTGCCAGCGCTCGCTCAGGGTAAATGGGTGCTGTGCGACCGCTTTACCGATTCCACCATTGCCTATCAAGGGTTTGGGCGCAAACAGGGCGATAGGGCAGAACTTAGCAAAATTGAATTACTGATTAGGCATTTTGTGGCAAAAATGCCAGATATGACCATTTGGCTAGATTTACCGGTGACAGAAGGGATGAGCCGTGCCAAAAATCGCGGCAAATTAGACCGCTTTGAGCAAAATCAGCTAGCGTTTTTTGAGCGGGTGCATCAAGGGTTTGCTTATCAAGCACAGCAAGAACCGCAGCGCGTCAAACGCATTGATGCGCAGGGTACACCTGATGAAGTGTTGGCAAAAGTGCTAACGCAGCTGGGTATTTAATGTCGTTATTTAGTGTTATAAAGCTTTTACAATTATTTTGAAAAAAGGGGATGATCAACATCCCCTTTTTTATTTAACCCATACTATGGCATAGATGGGGTTAAAATCACGTCTGCCGCCACTGGCAAAGTTTGTGGAAAGTCTTTGTTGTAATGTAGTCCCCGCGATTCGTGGCGACGTAGCGCCGAGCGCACAATGAGCTCAGAGACTAGCAGCAAATTACGCAATTCAATCAGATTTTTGCTGACCACAAAGTTGGCGTAGTAATCATTTACTTCTTGTTTTAACAACAAAATGCGGTTGAGTGCGCGATGTAGGCGTTTGTCTGAGCGCACAATACCAACGTAGTGCCACATGCTTTGGCGCAATTCATCCCAGTTTTGTAGTAGGATGACTTCTTCGTCAGGGTCGGTTACATGTTGGCTGTCCCAATCAGGAATAGCAGGAATGGGGGGGACGCGATTTTCTGCAAATGCGGCGGCAATATGGCGCGCTGCAGTCATCCCATACACAAAACATTCTAATAGCGAGTTGCTCGCCATGCGATTGGCGCCATGCAGACCCGTAAATGACGTTTCGCCCATGGCATATAGATTGAACACATCGGTTTGGGCGTTTTCATTAACCATCACCCCGCCACAGGTGTAGTGAGCGGCGGGTACCACGGGGATTTTATCTTGGGTCATGTCAATGCCCAGCTCTAGTAGCCGCTCATATAACATAGGGAAATGACCTTTAATAAACGCTGGGTCTCTATGAGTAATATCTAACCAAACATGACGTATTCCCAAACGCTTCATCTCAAAATCGATGGTGCGAGCCACGATGTCACGCGGTGCCAGCTCACCCCGTTCATCGAAGCGAAGCATAAAGCGCTCACCTTCTGGATGTTCTTTGGTTGCTGGCAGGCGCAGGTAGGCACCTTCACCGCGCATGGCTTCGGTGATTAAAAACGAACGCGCTTCTGGATGATATAGACAAGTAGGATGGAACTGATTAAATTCCAAATTCGCAACGCGGCAACCTGCGCGCCATGCCATCGCGATACCATCGCCCGTGGCAATATCTGGGTTAGATGTATACAAATACGCTTTTGATGCCCCGCCGCATGCTAAGGCGATAAAGGGCGCGGTAAAGGTAATGACTTGATTGGTGGCCAAATCAAGGGCGTACAGCCCCACGGCACGATTGGGCTCGCTAATCGGACTGTAGTTGTGTTTGCTAAGTTTGTTGGTGGTGATGACATCAATGGCAGCGACATACTCAAACAGTTTGACATTCGGACATTGTTTGACACGTTTGACTAACGTGGTAGAAATGGCCACCCCAGTGGCATCTGCCGCATGGATGATACGACGTTTGGTATGACCACCTTCACGGGTCAGGTGCAAGGTTTCGTTCTCATCCAAGGTAAACTTGACACCTTGTTTGAGCAAAAACTCCACCGCTTCTCGGCTATGCTCTACCGTAAAACGTACCGCATCTTCATGGCAAAGACCTGCCCCTGCAATCAAGGTATCATCGACATGCTCATCAACCGAGTCATCATCCGATAGTACTGCTGCCACGCCGCCTTGGGCATAAAAAGTGCTGGCTTCGGTGAGCTTGTCTTTTGCCAAAACCGCAATCGATAGATGGCTTGGCAAGGATAAAGCTAACGATAAACCTGCACCGCCACTGCCAACAATTACCACATCAAACGCGTGGCGATGGTTAGCCTGTGCTTGCGGCTGGAGAGTTTCTTTGATAGGGGAGTTTGACACATTAACGCTTGCTGTCATAACGCTGACGTCCTTCAAATTAATGAGTTAAAGAGCCAAAAAATCTAAGCAAGCGCTGAGCAAATTGGGTCACCGTGCTACATTTAAAAGGCTGTGTTTAAAAGGCTATTTTAAAAGCTATGGTTAAAAGGCTATGGTTAAAAAGCCATGGGAAAATAAGCTATCATATCAGCTTTTATAAATGATGGCGGATTTTTTCTATGGTTTGTTTTTTAAGTAGCTAGCCCATCTAAATAGCCCATGGTTAAGGCTAAACAGGGTACGACGTATGCAAACGCGCTCGTCTTTGTTTTGCCGTCGCTGACAGACAATGGGGGAAAATGCAAAGTCAGGCGTTTTTTAAAGCAATTTAATACAAAAAACTCGCCTAGCTGTTAATCCATTTTTTGCGATATGATGATAGTTTAAATTGTCATATTCATCATTGCCATTTATAATGGGCGCTTTTTTTATACGTATTTGTCATGCAAATTATTGATTATTCAGTAAATTTAGGTAACGCTTGATATGGGTGGTAGCATGATTGGCAGTTGGCTAGGTCATCTTGGAGCGCTCATTGCCGTTTTGGTAATCCTATGGTCGTGCCTAAAAACCGTGCAAATCAAAGCCCGGACGGATAATCTGCAAATCCTGCTGCAACTGGTCAGTTTCTACGCGCGCTATTGGTTTGTTTGGTTGTTGGTGTGGGCAAACGTGCAACTGCTGTATGACAACCAAATTATTTACTGGCTGCTTATCGCGTTATCCTTGTTGTATATCTATATGAGCTGGGTTGAGCCCAATCGGCTGCGCGTTTCGCATTTTTCAATCAATTTGACCGTATCTGCGACCTATCAACCTGCGACCGATATTTCACTGGCTGCGCCATTATCACAATCTATCAAACGACAAGCTGCAAAAATTGCGGTGCTGAGTGATATCCACATTGGTATATTTTCTAACCCCCATCAGTTAGCGCGTTTGGTGAAATGCCTTAACCGCTTAGATGTTGATGCGGTGCTGATTTTGGGTGATTGGTTATATCAAGCGACAACTTTGGATGCCCATCTAAGCCCATTTAAAACGCTGAACAAGCCTTGCTATACCGTCCTTAGCGATGCCGATACCCAGCAGGTTGTCGATGATGCACAAAATAGCGAACCTGCTAGCAATATGCAGTTAATGAATATTTTGCCAACCTTCGGTATTCAATTATTGCCTGAGCAAGGCTTGCGCATTGCCGGGATAAAAATCATAGGCATTCATAATGGCAGTACAATGGATTTACCGCGCGTGATTGAACAGCAGCGCAGCGCGGGGCAGCCATTAGTGATTGCCACCCATGATATCAAGCAGTTAGAAGCCAATCCGCGAACGTTAAGTGACGCCAACAACGATACTTTGGTGATTGCGGGGCAAACGCATGGTGGGCAGGTCAATATACCTGTATTGACACCGCTGATGGTCAGAGCATTGACAGGTAATAAACTGGCGGCAGGGTTACGCAGACCAGATACAGCCAAACAATCCGACTATCCTCACCAACCACTCAATGCGGCTAATAAACCCAGCAAACGTTACCAGGTATGGGTGAATACCGGGATTGGCGTGACAGGGTTGCCGTTTCGGTTTAACTGCCCGCCCACCATTGATGTGCTAACCATCCAGGTTCAAACGGTTGATGCTTAACCCATACCATTCGCCACTGTGAGCCAGCGACTATAAACCAGTTGCTGCCTTATTATCTGGTTGAGTGGGTTCTATAACCTGATTTGCTACAGCGGTGGAGAAACTTGCGTTTGCTATCAAAGCGCTTAAACTTCGCCCCAAATGTATGTTACACTAGACAAAAATTTTCAAAAAATTGTCGCAGCTGTTACATATTCTACTTAAGGTTTTGTCCAAGGTATTGTTATGACCCCCATTTTAGATAAACTACAAGGCTCTATGGTCGCGTTGATTACACCTATGCATAGCAATGGTGACGTCGATTGGCAATCATTGGCAAATCTCATTGATTGGCAAATCGAGCAAGGTACGGACGTACTGGTATCGGTTGGTACGACGGGTGAATCCGCAACCTTATCCATGCAAGAGCATGTGGATGTCATTGAATTTACCATGAAGCAAGTGGGTGGTCGTATTCCCGTCATCGCGGGTACCGGCGCTAACAATACAGTTGAAGCCATTGAGCTGACCCAGCACGCCAAACAGGCGGGCGCTGATGCCGTGCTGTTGGTTGTCCCCTACTACAACAAACCGACCCAAGAAGGGCTATACTTACACTATAAAGCCATTGCTGAAGCCGTGGACATTCCCCAAGTGCTGTACAACGTACCCGGGCGCACTGTTGTTGATATGCAGCAAGCCACTGTCGAGCGCTTAGCGGACATCGAAAATATCATCGCGATTAAAGATGCGACGGGTGACGTGGCGCGTGGTGCCAAACTGATTGAAGCAGTAAAAGGTCGCATGATTGTATTGTCAGGGGATGATGAAAGCGCGTTAGCACTGATGCGTCATGGGGCAAAAGGCAATATCTCAGTGACCGCCAATGTCGCACCAAAAATCATGAGCCAAATTTTTGGCTTGGCACTCAAAGGTGAGTTTGAACAAGCCGAAGCATTAAACCAAAAAATAGCCCATTTACACCAAGATTTATTTATCGAGTCAAGTCCCATTCCTGCAAAATATGCCTTATACAAAATGGGTCATATCGAGCAAGGTATCCGTTTACCATTAACTTGGCTTACCCCAGAACACCAACAAGTGATGGATGAAGCACTTGCCAAAGCAGGTTTACTATGAAAAAAACACTCAGCGCTAACCACAATCGATTCAACGCCCAGCTAGCCCTAGCTATCATTGCCTCTGCTAGCATTGCTATGACAGGCTGTACTACTTTTAAACGTAAAGTTGGCGACAATTCTTTGGACTATACCAAAACCAAAAAACTTGAACCCATCCAATTACCGGCAGATGCACAAACGCTACCTTTTACGCCAGTTTATGCAGTGCCGCAATCGGGTGAAAATACGTTAAAAATCACAAAAGAAGGCAGTAAGCGTTTTGAGCTACCGCGTCCAATTAGCACCGTAAAATAAAGAGTGGCTGACCGCATCTATGATAGTTGGCAGCTGGTGTTGCTAACCGCGTATCAGCCAATCAATGCAACTGTCATAAATTAGCTACACTGAGCCAACCTTAGCCAATCTTAAACAGCCATTTGGGAATTACCATGCAAAAACTCGATTTACTTTATAAAGGCAAAGCAAAATCCGTCTTCGAAACTGACAATCCAGATTATCTGATTTTAGAATTTCGTGATGATACCTCTGCGTTCAACGGCGAGCGTATCGAACAGTTAGCGCGTAAAGGCAAAGTCAATAACCGCTTTAATGCCTTTATCATGCAAAAACTCAGCGAAGCAGGCATCGAAACCCATTTTGAACAGCAATTATCGGATGAAGAGGTGCTGGTCAAACGCCTAACAATGATTCCTGTCGAGTGTGTGGTGCGTAACTATGCGGCAGGCAGCCTAGTACGTCGCTTAGGCTTACAAGAAGGTCAACCCTTGACGCCACCTACCTTTGAATTATTCTATAAAGATGACGGTCTGGGCGACCCGATGGTAAATGATTCGTTAGCGGTATCACTCGGCTGGGCAACGCAAGCTCAACTGGATGAAATGAAAGCCTTAACCTTTAAAGTCAATGACGTGTTATCAAAAATGTTTGATGACGGTGGTTTGATGTTGGTGGATTTCAAACTAGAATTTGGGGTATTCAAAGACCGTATCGTACTGGGCGATGAGTTCTCGCCAGATGGTTGCCGCGTTTGGGACAAACAAACCAAGAAAAAACTGGATAAAGACCGTTTCCGTCAAAGCCTAGGTGATGTGGTCGAAGGTTATGAAGAAGTTGCCCAACGTATTGGCGTGTCTTTGGTTGATGAGTCAGGTCGATAAATCGGACGCATTCATCAAGCTAGCTAATCGCTACAGCGAATCTAATTAAGTCCAATTAAATTTGGATGACATGTGAAATAGATAAACATCTAAAACTGGGGCTTGCTCCAGTTTTGTGTTTTTAGCAGGTTATTTAAGTTTAAGTTTAAGTTTTTAGCCCTCAATATGATTAATAAAAGAGTCTTTCATTTGGACAACCCTATCACTCATCAATATATCAAGCACCCGCTTACCACCTTGACCCAATTCAATCGCAATCCTAGACCTTGGCATATGCCATTGTTTGTGGCATTTGCGATTAGTTTTCCAGTGATGGTAGGCGCGTATCTGGGTGATTTACGCATGGGGCTACTCGCGTCACTCGGTGCGATGGTGATTTTAAACTTACCCTATACTGGGTCTTTATTGTCTCGCATGACCACGGTATTGGCGTGTAGTTTTGGGATGGTGGCGTGTTTTGCCGTTGGTTTGGTCGCCCACAACGTACCCATCCTGACAATTCCCCTGATGTTTTTTGTGACCTTTTGGTGTACGCTGTTTAGCCGTTATTATAAGTTACCACCGCCTGCTGGGCTGTTTATCATCATGGCATCAGCGATTGCGCTGTTTATGCCTGCACCCGTGTCACAAATCCCACAGCTGATTGGCGTGGTGGCATTGGGCGCGTTGTTTGCGGGGATGGTGGCATGTTTTTATGCATTACTACTGATTTATAACGAGCCTGTCTTGCCGGTAAAGGCACCGATGCCCGTGCAAGTGATTTTGGGTGATACCCTGATTGTATCAGCGTTTATCGCCTTATCATTGCTGCTCGCGCTGTGGCTAGAGATGCCTAAGCCCTATTGGGTGCCGATGAGCTGCTATGTCATCATGCAAGGGATGAATTTTCAAAGCATATGGATCAAGCAGATACATCGTATTGTGGGTACAGCGATTGGTATGCTGCTAGCTTGGCTATTGCTATCGGTGCATTTGAGCGATATGGGTGTGGCACTAGGCATTTTTGGCATGATGTTTTGTATTGAGACTTTTGTGGTACGCCATTATGGGGTGGCGGTTATTTTTATCACCCCACTGACCATCTTTTTGGCAGAGTACAGCGCGGTGCAGCCTACCGCAATCAGTGAGATTATCGTCACGCGGTTTTGGGATACCGTGCTCGGCTGTCTCATGGGTGTGCTAGGCGGTATTGTCATTTTATCACCGATAGTGAGGCAAAAATTACAAGTCATCGTCGATAAAGTCGTGGCGAAATTGCCAATATAGCTTTTTTATCCAAAAAAACAAAAAAGCCACTCGATAATCTGGGTGGCTTTTTTATAATCTTTAAAACTCGTCTTTAACACTAATGCTTAAAACTAACCGCTAACATGAATCGCTCAATCCCAAGACAGTCATCACCCCATCGAGTCCTGCGACCGTTACCGCATAATTCGCTTGGTCGCGCACAATCGGTTTGGCACGATAGGCTATACCGATATCAGCTAGCCCTAGCATTGGCAAGTCATTAGCGCCATCGCCGACAGCGACAGTCTCTGACAGCTTAATGCCTAGACGCTGTGCCACGGCTTGCAAAATTTCGGCTTTACGCTTGCCATCTACAATCGCTGAGGTGATTTCACCTGTCACTAGATTATCGACGATATCTAGGTCATTGGCATAACTCTCATCCATTCCTAAGCTGTTTTTCACGTATTCGGCAAAATAGTTAAAGCCGCCTGAGACCAATACCACATAGTAACCATGATTTTTCAGTGCGCTAATCAAGCGTTTTGCCCCTGGGCTAAAGGTAATGTGATTGGCAATAATGTCTTCGAGCACCTCACTTGATAACCCTTTAAGTAAAGCCACACGGCGAGTAAAGCTTTGGGCAAAATCAATTTCGCCGCGCATGGCAGATTCGGTAATAGTATCAACTTGCTCACCAATCCCGGCTTTTTTTGCCAATTCCACAATCACTTCTTGCTCAATCAAGGTCGAATCCATATCAAACAACGCCAGTTTATGCGGGCGCACCAATGTCGCAAGGGGCATGACATTGATATCTACGTGATAGAGGTTGTTGGCGGCGACTTGTTTGACCCGTTGGGGTAAGTCGCTGATATCGCTATCTGATTCCAGCGTCACAATCCAGCGAATTGTCGTCACAGGACTGGTTTGCTCAGCTTGGGCGAGTGTGTCATTGGCTTGCCAATCAAGCTCATTGACTAAGGTATCTTGATGTAAGAGGCGAATGGCAGGGTGAAGGCTTGCAAGGGTTTCGCTGACTTGGCTCAATAGCCCCAATTCAAACTTGGCAGCGCTTAGGGTAATCGCGTAACTATGGGGAAAATGCTGATTAAGTTGATACAAAAAATTCGTCGTCATGGTAGTTTACCCCTTGTATGCCAAAAAAATAAACATGATAATGTAGCATTTAATCGCTCCTAAAGAAAGTTTAATCTACCCATGAATCATCTAGCTCCCCGTCAAGGCAAATTCGCTATTGTGCTACTTATTAGTTTTTGTTTACATTTTTTGATGCTTACTTTTAGTAGTGAAAAATCCCAATACGAGCAGCGTACCCAAAAGGGTGAAAAAATTGTTGAACAGTTAGCCAAAGAAGCCATGGTGGGCATCACGAGCCAAGATAGAATTAGCCTGAGCGTCTTGGCAAACCGCTACCAAGTTGATCAGGAAGTCGCCAAGCTTGTCATCAGTGACCAAAACAATCAGCCGCTGGTGCAAACGGGACAAGCGCAAAACGAAGTGGGGCAGGTAATTGATAAACCCATTATCCAAAACAACCAAGTTCTCGGTCACGCCACTATCATTATGAAAGCGGTCTCCAAAGGCGAGATTGTCAGTAGTCAATGGTTGTTTGTATTAGGGTCAGCAATTTTGCATGGGTTTTTATGGTTGATTTATGGCTATATGGCGCGCCCAACGCAGGAACAGCTTGCGCAATTGGGGGAAAAAGTCCAGCAGCATATCGCGCTTGCGCGTGGTAGCCTAGCATCCACCAACCCTGCATTGACAGCCGATGGTGAATTGCAGTTAGACGAAGACACCTTGTACAATATAGGGGATAGCAACGCCACCGCGCAACCTGCCGCCACTGGCAAAACCATCAATGATTTTTTAAATCGAGAAAAATCAAAATCTGCTAAAGACATTCACCAAACCCAGCCTACAGCCACTGAAGCGACTGACAATCTGGCTCAAGAAAATACAGTGGACAGCCAAAAACAGCCCGAAATTGAATTACAAATTCATTTTTATGACCAGTATCATCTGCTAAAACGGGTGGCACCTGAAGTTGCAAAACCATATTTTCAATTGTGTAATCAGTTATTGATGCGCGCATCAAACAGCTTATTTAATCCGTCAAACAATGTGTTAAATCGCTATATCAAAGACGTGTATATCAAAGACAACTCGCATTTTAATGCCAAAGGCGCGGTCATTCATCTAGCAGGTAAAGCCGAGCAATTGCCACTGGCAGCGGTGTTGTTGTCAAAATTGTTGATTATCCTCAACCAAGTCGTATACGAAAAACACCGTGAGCTATCGCGTTTTGCCTTGCCATTAACCATCGGTACCAGTATCAGTCATCAATTCGATGACGTACAAAAACTGATGGCCAACCACGCCAAAGAAGATGGTTTATTGCTCCTATATCCGCTGGATTTACTTAAAACTTTAGATGGTAAAGTGCAGTTTAAAAACCTGCAACATCCGACCACTATCACAGAGCGTGAGATGGTTTGGTACAACGGTTTATCAGAAACCTTGATGACCGAACTCATTGCCAAACGCGATGATATTTTGACCGCCACAGAAAAATAAACGAATCATGGTTATTTTTTCTTTCGCCACTTGACTTGACTGACAAAACCCATTATAAGGCTTTATGAAATTGCAAATTTATCGAATCGACCAGCGAAAGGAGCACTAAATGGCTGATCCAGATATTGATGATAGCTTTGAAGATGACAGTTTTGATGATGACGATGACGCGCGACTCGTGGATGACGACGCATCGGGTCGAAGTCGGGCAAGTAGTCTTGAAAAACGTCGTTTGATTGATAATTTATTGGAAGAAAAGCGTCTAGAGCGCTCACTTAAAGACAGTTTTGATGACGATCTTGATGACTTAGACGATGACGACGATTTTGACGATGATGAGTTGTAAGTCAAGCAAAAGGTTAATACAGTCGGTATTAACCTTTCTTTTTTCAATCCGCTTTTTTGATAAAATACTAGGATAACCACCATGGATTTTGATGATTTAATCGATTTTTTAGACAGTGATGACAATGAATTTGGGCTATCGAGCATCGCTACACACGGCTTTTTAACCGCCTCTATTGTCGGCAAACCTTTACACAATTGGCAAACCTATCTTTTTGAAGGGCATGAAAAACAAGTCAAGCCAGATGTGCTAGCAGCCATTGAACAGTGGCGTGATGAGCTGCAAGCCATGCTGCAAGATGAGCGTGAAATTGAGCTGCCTTTTGATGTCGAAGAAACTGACTATCTCGATATTGAAAACTCAGAAATTAGCGAATGGTCGGTGGGCTTTGTTGATGCCATGTATGCCAGCGATGACGAAGAAGATGATTGGTTTGATGATGACGACAGCGAAGAAGATGTGGCAATGCTGACGTTACCGATGATTTTGTTTAGTGGCATCGATGAAGACCAACCGGATATGCAAGAGCTACTCAAAGACCCAGAAACCATGAGCCAAATGGCACAAGCCATAGAAAAAAATATCGTTGAGTTATTTTTGTTATTTCACACCAACGACTAAATGATGGGTTGTAACAAACTAAGGGCGTATTGAATACGCCCTTTTTATTTACCGCATTATTTTTGCTCTAGTTGTGGTACGTCTGAGCCGTTGGCATTGGATAACAAACCTGATTGGCTATATAACGCCAATTTAGCCCGAGTATCTGAAATATCTAGATTGCGCATGGTCAGCTGACCGATACGATCCATTGGCGTAAACGCCGCATCTTCCACTTTTTCCATTGATAGGCGTTCTGGTTGGTAGGTCAAATTGTCGGATTTAGTATTTAAGATGGTATAGTCATTACCGCGGCGTAGCTCGATGGTGACTTCACCCGTGATAGCTTTGGCGACCCAGCGCTGGGCGGTTTCACGAAGCATCAAGGCTTGTGAGTCAAACCAGCGACCTTGGTACAACAAGCGACCTAGGCGTAAACCATTGATACGGTACTGCTCAATGGTGTCTTCGTTATGAATCCCAGTGACCAAACGCTCATAGGCAATATGCAACAGCGCCATGGCAGGAGCTTCATAGATACCCCGTGATTTGGCTTCGATGATACGGTTCTCAATTTGGTCACTCATCCCAAGACCATGACGACCGCCGATTTCGTTGGCTTTTAAAATCAAATCCACTGGGCTATCAAAGGTTTCATTGTTGATTGCCACGGGCATGCCTTGTTCAAAGCGTACAGTCACCGTTTCTTTATCGATTTTGACATTTTTATCCCAAAATGCCACACCCATAATCGGCTCAACGATGTGCATGCTAGCATCCAAAAACTCCAAGTCTTTGGCTTCATGCGTTGCGCCAAGCATGTTTGAGTCGGTTGAGTAGGCTTTTTCTTTGGACATTTTGTAGTCAAAGCCATTGTCGATTAAGAACTGTGACATCTCGCTACGACCGCCCAATTCATCAATGAAGGTTTGGTCAAGCCACGGTTTATAGATTTTAAGGGCAGGGTTGGTGAGTAACCCATAACGGTAAAAACGCTCAATGTCATTGCCTTTATAAGTTGAGCCATCGCCCCAAATGTTGACATCATCTTCTTTCATGGCAGTCACTAGCATAGTGCCTGTGACCGCACGACCCAGTGGCGTGGTGTTAAAGTAGGGCATACCACCGGTGCTGACATGAAACGCACCACATTGAATTGCAGCAATACCTTCAAGCGCCAATTGCAAACGGCAATCAATCAAACGCGCTTTGACCGCGCCGTATTGGTCGGCTTTTTTGGGGATGGCGTTGTAATCGTCTTCGTCAGGTTGACCTAAGTTCGCGGTATAAGCGTATGGCAGCGCGCCTTTTTGCTTCATCCAAAGTAGCGCAGCTGAGGTGTCAAGTCCGCCTGAAAACGCGATACCGACTTTTTGCCCGACGGGGACAGATTGTAAAATGGTGGCGTTATTGGTGGCATCGTTTGTGGTATCGTGGCTCATAACCTTTCCTATCAAGTCATCAAAAAATAATCTGTAAAATCAACCTATCGAATTATTGTAACATTTTTGTCAACGTGTTTTTCGCCATTTTTTGACAATTACCCATAATTTGTCACAATAAAAAAGCCAATCATTTGATTGGCTTTATCGGCTAAATAGCGGTTATTGGTACAAAACTTCGACGATTTCGTATTCGACTTCACCGCTTGGGGTTTGGATTTTGGCTTCATCACCTTCTGATTTACCAATCAGACCGCGCGCGATGGGCGAGTTAATCGAGATTTTATTGGCTTTAAAATCCGCCTCGTCATCACCCACAATCTTATAGCGTTTTTGCTCTTCCGTATCGAGATTTTCAATCACTACCGTGACGCCAAACACCACGCGACCTTCTTGCGGTAGTTTGAGCGGATCAATGACTTCAGCGCCGCCCAGTTTGGCTTCGATATCGCGAATACGGGCTTCACAAAATCCTTGCTGCTCACGGGCAGCATGGTACTCAGCATTTTCTTTTAAATCGCCATGTTCGCGCGCTTCGGCAATCGCCGCGGTAATACGTGGACGGTCAACGGTTTTGAGCTGTTTGAGCTCTTCTTCTAAAGCCGCGTGACCTTGAGGCGTCATTGGATAACGTTGCATAGGGGATTCCTTTTGTCACAAATAGGGATTCAAACGGCAAGATTGCCAAAGTAACAAGTCACAAAAAATGGTCATCAACGCTCGTGATTAACCATTATCTATTTTGTATAGATGAAAAAAACCATGCTAGACAGGGCTACTGCCTAACAAGGTTCTAGTAAAAAATTTGCTGTGCTGCGTCAATCACCACAATAACGGTATTTTACTTGATAACGGCTTGTGATGCAAAGCATTCACTCAATTGACTGTATGAACCTGACATTACCAAGCTGAGCTGATGGTAACACCCACGGCTTTATTTTCATACCAAGGTAAGATAGTGGCATTGTCAAACGGTTGCGTCATCACCAAACCACTGACGACACCCAGCGCACAGCCAGCAACCACATCACGGGTATGGTGCTTGTCGGCATCCACCCGTGACCAGCCCACATAGGCGGCAGGAATCATTGCCATCGAGCCATAGCGCCAGCCATAGCGTTGACCGATGAAAGTCGCGCCCGCGCAAGAATCACTAGCATGCCCTGACGGAAATGAGTAATCTTCGCCATTGGGACGTTCGCCCCATGCGGTGTCATTGGTGGCGTATTTGAGCGCATAGGTAGCCGCCAAATTGGTTGCCATGGTTTTGCCTAGTTGATATACGCCCTCTTGGTCATGTTTGGCAAGTGCCATGCCTAAGCCTGCTACCGGGATAGCAATATGCAATATATCGCCCGCTTTTTCGCTATCGCTTTTGGCATATACCGTTGTCGTTGGCGCTAATACAGCAGCGAGCAGTATGATGTTAAAGGTCTTAGAAGGTTGTCTCATGGCATTCACACCCTGATTGTGGTTAATGGTCAAAACATTGATAAACATGGCTATACTTAGGGCAAACCCAGTCTACACCCCAAACCTTAGGATTATCTTAGCCCATAAAAAAATACTGACAGCACTGGCTATCAGTATTTTAGACTAGCGGTGGTTATTCCTGTGTCTGTGTATGTAGCGCTTGAAGCTTATACACATCAAATGGTAGCTGCACTTTATACGCTTGGGTAACTGCCGCCGCGGCATTTAAGGTAGTCACATTAAATACTTTATGCTGTAAGGCTGAGCGGCGAATTGAGAACGAGTCTTCATGCGCTTGTTTGCCTTCAGTGGTATTGACCACAATCGCAATCTCACCGTTTTTGATGGCATCGACGATATGTGGGCGACCCTCGGTGACTTTGTTGATGCGCTCACAGGCGATACCGGCTTCGGTCAAGATTTTTTGGGTGCCTGAGGTTGCCACAAGTTTAAAGCCATAGTCGGCAAATTGTTTTGCCACTGGTACCAGATTGGCTTTGTCGCTTTCACGCACCGATAAGAACACTTTTTTAACTTCATGTTCCACTGGCAAACCGGGCAATCTATCATTACTGCCGATGATGGCTTTGTAGTAAGCCTCACCAAAGGTCTGACCCACGCCCATGACTTCACCCGTCGATTTCATCTCAGGGCTTAAAATGGGGTCAACACCTGGGAATTTGGCAAAAGGGAAGACCGCTTCTTTGACCGCAAAAAATGTTGGAATCACTTCAGTGGTAAAGTTTTGTTCCACAAGCGTTGTGCCCGCCATACAACGCGCAGCGACTTGTGCAAGTGAAGTGCCGATGCATTTTGATACAAAAGGCACCGTACGTGAGGCACGTGGATTGACTTCAAGGATATAAACCACACCATCTTTGACCGCGTATTGGACGTTCATCAAGCCCACCACACCCAGCTCTTTTGCCATCGCCACGGTTTGTTCGCGCATCACATCGCAAATCTCTTGGCTAAGTGAATACGGGGGGATTGAACAGGCTGAATCGCCTGAATGCACGCCCGCTTGTTCGATGTGCTGCATGATACCGCCAATCACCACATTGGTGCCGTCAGAGATACAATCCACGTCCACTTCAATCGCATCATCCAAGAAACGGTCAAGTAACACAGGGGCTTCATTGGACGCTTGTACAGCTTCACGCAAATAACGACGCAGTTCGTTTTCGTTGTAGACGATTTCCATCGCGCGACCGCCCAACACGTAAGAGGGACGGACAACTAGGGGATAGCCCACTTGCGTCGCTTTGACGATACCGTCTTCGGTACTGGTCGCCAAGGCGTTGGGTGGCTGAGTAAAGCCCAATTGCTGAATCATGTGTTGGAAACGTTCACGGTCTTCAGCTCTATCAATCGCATCTGGGCTTGTACCGATAATATGCACACCTGCAGCTTCCAATGCGCGCGCTAATTTTAATGGCGTTTGTCCACCGTACTGTACAATCACGCCTTCGGGTTTTTCGATGCGCACGATTTCAAGCACATCTTCTAACGTAATAGGCTCAAAGTACAGACGGTCAGAGGTGTCATAATCAGTTGAAACCGTTTCAGGGTTACAGTTGACCATGATAGTCTCATAACCGTCTTCACGCATTGCCAAGGCGGCGTGCACACAGCAATAGTCAAATTCAATACCTTGACCAATGCGGTTAGGACCACCACCGATAACCATGATTTTTTTGTTGTTGGTTGGATTGGCTTCACATTCGTCGTCATAGCTTGAATACATATAAGCGGTTGACGTTGAAAACTCCGCGGCACAAGTATCCACGCGTTTGTACACAGGATACACGCCCAAATCCCAACGTTTTTTACGCAGTTGTTTTTGTGAAATTCCCAAGAGCGTTGCCAAGCGTAAATCTGATAACCCTTTACGTTTGAATTGACGCAAGTTGTCGCGAGTCAAACCGCCAAAGCCAGTTTCTTTCACCAATTTTTCCGTTTTGACGATGTCTTCAATTTGCACTAAAAACCAAGGGTCAATGCGAGTAAACTCAAACACCTCATCCATGCTCATGCCAAAACGGAAGGCATCAGCAATATAGAAAATACGGTCAGGTGTGGGGGTTTTTAACTTAACTTTTAAGGTACTGCGAATGGTATCGTCGTCTTGATTGAAATCAAGATACTCATCAAAACCATTCACCCCAATCTCAAGACCGCGTAACGCTTTTTGCATCGACTCTTGGAAGTTACGACCAATCGCCATCACTTCACCCACCGATTTCATCTGGGTAGATAAGGTGCTATCAGCTTGGGGGAATTTTTCAAAGTTAAAGCGCGGTACTTTGGTTACCACATAATCAATGGCGGGCTCAAAGCTAGCTGGGGTCAAGCCGCCGGTAATATCATTGCTAAGTTCATCGAGCGTGTAACCGACCGCAAGTTTTGCTGCGATTTTGGCAATCGGGAAACCCGTGGCTTTAGATGCCAAGGCGGATGAACGGCTGACACGTGGGTTCATCTCGATGACGACCATACGACCTGTTTTTGGGTCAATACCAAATTGTACGTTTGAACCACCGGTCTCCACACCAATCTCACGCAGCACCGCCAATGACGCATTACGCATGATTTGGTATTCTTTATCCGTCAAAGTCTGAGCAGGTGCCACAGTGATAGAGTCGCCTGTATGCACACCCATAGGGTCAAAGTTTTCAATCGAACAGACGATGATGCAGTTGTCTTTTTTGTCACGGACAACTTCCATCTCGTACTCTTTCCAACCAATTAAGCTTTCGTCAATCAATAGTTGGTGAGTGGGCGATAAGTCAAAACCACGCTCACAAATCTCGACAAATTCGTCACGGTTGTAAGCGATACCACCACCCGAACCGCCCATGGTAAACGATGGGCGAATGATGCAGGGAAAGCCGACCTTGGCTTGAATGGCGAAGGCTTGTTCCATGGTTTCGGCCACTTCGGCGCGTGGGCACTCTAAGCCGATTTTTTTCATCGCTTTATCAAATAAATTGCGGTCTTCGGCTTTTTCGATGGCGTCTTTGGTCGCGCCAATCAGCTCACAGCCATATTTGGCGAGTACGCCATGCTTGTCCAAGTCTAACGCACAGTTGAGCGCGGTTTGTCCGCCCATGGTTGGCAAGATAGCATCAGGGCGTTCTTTATCAATGATGCGCTCTACCGTTTGCCAGGTGATGGGCTCGATGTAG
Source organism: Moraxella sp. CTOTU47616 (assembly GCF_032017465.1). Lineage (NCBI taxonomy): Bacteria > Pseudomonadati > Pseudomonadota > Gammaproteobacteria > Moraxellales > Moraxellaceae > Moraxella > Moraxella sp. CTOTU47616. Next base: position 83,150 of record NZ_DALZPU010000004.1, on the reverse strand, counting down.
GTGGCATCTGCCATGACGGGGTCAGTCATGATGGTGGCGGGATTTGAGTTAACCAGAATGACGCGGTAGCCTTCTTCACGTAAGGCTTTACAAGCTTGTGCGCCTGAATAGTCAAATTCACAGGCTTGTCCGATGACGATAGGACCTGCGCCGATGATAAGAATGGATTTGATGTCGGTACGTTTTGGCATTGCTTTACACCCTTTTTAACTGCATTACTTAAAATTTAAAATAAAAAACTGAGTACTAAATGATGTTTTAAAATCCTAATTTTAAAAAAAGCGCGATTAACGCACTTTTTATTATAAATAAAACTCACCTTTGCCCACTTCGATGACATTGCCACCCACAAAAATGTTTTGCTCGTTATCGACGTTGAGCGTCAAGCGGTTGGGTCGCCCCATATCATCGCCTTGATAAATGGTTTTGGCAATTGGGTATTTATTTTGTAGGATAAAATACGCCCCCAAATTGGCACACGCTGACCCCGTTCCGCTGTCTTGGATAATTGTCCCATTTTCTAAAGAGAAAAAACGCACGAAGATAATGTCTTTTTCCATCGCCCAAAGACAAATCATCTCTCGTCCTTGATTTTTTTGGCAAATTGTTGCCAATAAATCTTTATCAATCTTGGCGTTAAACAGACTTTCTTTGCTCAATACCTGCAAAAACAACTGGGGTGAACCGCTATTTAGCCAATACGCTTGACTATCAATGCCATTCACCGTCAAGCCGACCGCCTTTGCTAATTCTTCTGCGGTGGCGTGACTAATTTGATGGTCAAAGCCTGTTAGCGATAGCGTGATATGGCTGTCGTTGGCGGTGATTTGTACGGGTTTGGCGACTGTATTTAGCATAAAATTAGTCGATAAATCATTTAATTGTTTTAAAACAAACGCCGAGCCAAGCGTGGGATGACCTGCCAGTGGCATTTCATAATTTGGGGTAAAAATACGTAAATTGGCGACGGCTTTTGTACCATGTAAATCAGTGGGCGCAAAGATAAACACCGTTTCACTCAAGTTAAACTGCTGAGCAATCGACTGCATTTGCTCATCATTTAGCCCATCGGCATGGGGAAATACGGCAAGCGGATTACCACCAAAATGGCTTTCGGCAAAGACATTAACCAGGTGAAAAGGGTATTGTTGCATTTACGCTTTCGCCTTTGCCATCATAGCTGCGAATTTATCAAATAGTGGCGCACAGTCATGGGGTCCTGGGCTTGCCTCTGGATGTCCTTGAAAACTAAACGCAGGCTTATTAGTGAGCTCAATGCCTTGATTTGAGCCATCAAACAATGAGCGATGCGTCACTTTCACATTGCTTGGCAGGGTGGCTTCATCCACCGCAAAACCGTGGTTTTGTGAAGTAATCATCACCGTACCTGCTTCAATATCTTGCACAGGGTGGTTGGCACCATGATGACCAAATTTCATCTTCAAGGTTTGCGCGCCGCTAGCCAGTGCCAATAGCTGATGACCTAGACAAATACCAAACAGCGGAATATCGGTTTGCGTAATGATGTGTTTAATCGCATCAATGGCATAAGTACAAGGTTCAGGGTCGCCAGGACCATTGGATAAGAAAATACCATCTGGGTTGTGTTTGAGTACCTCGCTGATAGGCGTTTGGGCTGGCACAACGGTGACATGACAGCCGCGGTCAACGAGCATACGCAAGATGTTGGTTTTGATGCCAAAGTCATACGCCACGATGTTAAATTTTTGCTCGATGTCAGTGCCCAATTCTTTAAAGCGACCACAAGTTGGGCTCACTTCTGGACTTACTAATTGCCATGAGCCTTGCGTCCACGTAAAACCTGCTTGGTCACAGCAGACTTTCGCCAAGTCCATGCCTTTGATACCGGCAAAGCTTTTGGCAAGTTCGATTGCTTTGGCTTCATCGAGCTGACCGTCGCTATCGGCGGTCATGATACAACCGTTTTGTGCGCCTTTTTCACGTAATAGGCGAGTGAGTTTACGGGTGTCGATATCAGCGATGGCAACGGTGTTATGGTTAATCAGATACTCGCTCAGTGATTGGCTTGAGCGAAAGTTACTGGTCGCCATGGTCAAATCACGGATAATCAGTCCATTTGCCCACACTTTATGAATACGACCTGACTCTGTGTCTTCATCGTTGGTGCCAGTGTTACCGATATGCGGGTAAGTTAAGGTGACGATTTGCTGGGCGTAGCTTGGGTCGGTTAAGATTTCTTGGTAACCTGTCATCGCGGTATTAAACACGACTTCACCAACGGTGTGTCCGCTAGCACCGATGCTGCGACCATAAAAAACCGTACCATCTGCCAATGCCAAAATTGCTTTTGCGTAATTCGTATTCACCTAGTGCCTCCGCTCGTATCCTGTGTTCTACCTATGTGTGCGACGGTAAATTATGCCCAGTCAATGCAACTGTAAAAAGTATCGCCCACAAAAAAGCGAGAAGACATTGATTTTAAAGAAAATAGCTAACTGGTTTTAATGCGTTACCAGTCTGTGCCATTAACTTTATCATGCCAACTCGCTAAGGTTTGATTTTGCCTATTTTAACAGAACCTCACAAAAAAAGGTAGCCAAAATTTTTGTCGAAATACAGTCTAAAAACTACGTAAACTTGGTTGAAACAAACCGACCACAAACCAAATCGTTTCAACAATCCAGATGATCAGTACATACAAGCGGATTTGCTCGACTGTCCAATCTAGCGAAAACCAGCCAATTAGCCACCACGATTGCCAACCTTCTAGCCATTTTGCGCCATTTTCCAGCAGCACCCAACCATAAAATATACTCCTAAGCAAAAACAGCAATAACCATTGCAGCACTGGCATTTTGCTTATTCCTTGAACATCTGCTTTATGGATTTTACCCAATTGCCGCCACAAAGCGCGTAAGGATTTGTGCTAAACTGGTAAAAAATTCTGATAAGGTGCGCTTTAACCGCCCTTTAAAAAAGAGAACAATCATGAATATTCTTACCCCCCAAACTGTGGTGATTATCGGTGGCGGCAATGTTGGTTTATCCTTTGCTTTACTGCTTGCCGACAAAGGCATCTCAAGTACGTTACTAGAAAAAGCCAACTATCCGACCATCAGCCCTGATGATGACTTAGACCGCGCGCAATTTGACAGCCGTAACATCGCGCTGTCACGCCGTACGGTACAAATTTATCGTGGTATCACCTTTAATGGCAAAGCGCTATGGGATGATTTACAAAGCCATGCCTGCCGCATCGATGAAGTTAACATCAGTGAAGAAGGTAGTTTTGGTAAAGCGACGCTCAACAAACACGCTGAAGGAGTAGAAAGTTTTGGACAAGTGATGGAAAACGCATGGCTTGGCAAAAAATTACTGCTCGCCGTGCAAAACAATCCGCTGATAACCTTGCTAGACGGTGCCACTTTGACCGATATACAACAGACGGCAACCGATGTCACCATTCGCTTTGACCAAGCCCACCAAGCTCGCCAAACCTTAACAGCTGATTTATTGGTGGCTTGTGATGGTCAGCACTCGCCAAGCCGGCAACTACTGGGCATTGGCGCAACTGCACACGATTATCACCAAGTAGGTGTCGTGGGCGTGGTCATGACGGACAAACCGCACCAGCATCAAGCGATTGAACGCTTTAATAAAATGGGCGCAGTTGCTGTGTTGCCTTTGGTTGATGCGTTTGATATCAGTCAAGGGGATGGACGACAAGCCCAGCAAGGCTACCGCCGCTCTGTGGTATGGGTGTGCCCAAAAGGCGAAGAACAGCGCTATCTAGACGACGACCAATACTTTCTTGACACCATTCAACAAGCCTTTGGCAGCTTAGCAGGCAAGTTTGTCAAAGCGGGTAAACGCGGCGCGTATCCACTGGTGAAAATATTGGCAGATAGTCAAGTCAAAGGACGCTGCGTCATCATGGGCAATGCTGCCCACACCTTGCACCCTGTGGCAGGACAAGGCTTTAACCTATGTATGCGCGATGCTGATACGCTCGCCAAAATGCTGGCACAGCAAGTGATGCGCGGCGAAGATATCGGCGATAGTCGCATGCTACAAACTTATGCCAAACGCCGTAAAGCCGACCAAAAACGGGTAGAAATTTTCTGCGATACCGTCGTGTATAGCTTTATGCTACAAAATCCACTATTAAAAATCGCTCGCAATGTGGGCTTGATTGCCTTTGATAAAGTGCCATTTGTGAAGCCAGCTGTGGCTACCTTTGCGATGGGGCTGAAATCATGAAAAATAATACCCTCATCATCGGCGGCGGTATCGTTGGGACAATCTTAGCACTAAAGCTTGCCCAAGCGCGCCATCCTGTCACCTTAATCGATGCTCGCCCAAAACTTTTAGCAGCCGATTGGCACGACAAACTCACCCAGCGTGATGCTCGTGTCTATGCCCTAAGCGTTGCCAGTATCAACCTACTCAAAGAGGTTGGTGCATGGCAGCGTATTGAACAAAGCAAACGCAAAGCCGACTATACCCAAATGCAGGTATGGCAAACCAATGGCGTGGGTGAGCTAAATTTTGGTGATGCTCAAACACCGCAATTATTGGGCAGTATGGTCGAACCTTTTATCATCGAAAAAGCGCTGTATGACGGTTTTGACGATGAGCGTCTTGTCCATCAGGGTCAATCCTATTTGCGCCATATTGCAGGGCATAAGGTCACTGATATTGCGTGGCAAGGTGAAGATTTAGGGTATCAAGTTAGCTTAGACGATGGCACCACGCATCAAGGTAAGCTATTAATCGGGGCTGACGGGCGCGGCTCTATGGTACGCCAAGCGGCAGGGATTGGGTTAGATACTTTGGCGTATCAGCAAACGGCAATCTGCTGCGCCATCAAAACCGAGCAGCCACACAAGGCGACAGCCAGACAAGTGTTTTTGCCGACAGGGCCTTTGGCACTTTTACCGTTGGCAGATGTGACGGCTGACGATCAGGCGAACCCGCAACATTGGCAATCGGTGGTATGGACATTGCCGACCAATGCTGCCCTTGATTTACTTACGCTCACGCCAAAAGAGCTTGCCAAAGAACTCGCCTTTGCCAGTGGCTATGCCTTAGGGGATATCACTGAGATTGAGTCAATCGCCAGTTTCCCACTGGGTGCCCAACATGCCAAAAATTATGTCAAAGCCAACTTGGCGTTGCTTGGCGATGCCGCACATGGGGTGCATCCTTTGGCGGGACAAGGTTTAAACTTGGGTATGCTCGATATTATTGCCTTGAGCGATATTTTACAAAAAGATTATCAGCGGTCAGGCAATAAGGTATGGGCAAGTTTTGCGACCTTACAGCGTTATGAGCGTCAACGCTATGCTAATAACGCGATGATGATGCACAGTTTTTCTGGGATTAATTGGATTTTTGGTACACAGTTACGTCCGATTCAGCAGCTACGCAGTGAAGGCGTGAGCGTGGTTAGCAAAATCACACCCTTGATGAAATTTTTTACCCAAAAAGCCAGTGGCATCTAAAAATTTTTAACAGCAAAAAAAAATCCTCGATAGGCTATCGAGGATTTTTAATGATGAAGCAACTGTGAAAGGTGGTTTAATTCGCTGGGCTTGCAATGGTTGTAACGGTTGTGGTACCGGTTGCAGGAATTGCATTGTCATCAACAATGTATGCATCGACACGGCGGCCTTCTTGGTCTTTACCTGCAGCACCTGTCGTGTCTTGAGGTTTGATCAATTCAAGTTGTGATTGTGGCACACCATTAGCTACTAAGAATGATCTAACCGCTTGGGCACGCTCTTTTGCTAACTTCTCATTGGCAGCGGCATTGCCCGTGCTGTCAGTATAACCACTGATACCGATTTTTTTGCCTTGTTTAGCGGCTTCAAGGATATCATTGGCTTTTTCTTTGGCATTACCAGCAACTTGTGCTTTACCTGTAGCAAAGTAAAAGCTTAAGCGACCATTTTCAAATACCACTGAAGGCTCAGTGCTAGAGATAGTTGTTGCCGTTGTCTCAGTGGTGGTCATCGTAGTGCCAGAAGCCATTGGCATACTAGCAACAGCGGTATCAGTAGCGGACGCCACAGCTAGGGCTGAGGTATCTGTTGCACTTGCCGCAGAGACTTCAGTCGTGGTAGTCGTTGTCGTTGTTGAAGCAGTGGTAGAAGCCACAACTGGCGTCGCGACTGGCTCAGTTTTGTTACATGATTTTAATAAAGCCCAAGCGAGTGCGCCTAAAATCAATAAACCAATGATTGGCAGTAACATTTTCATCAAGCCGCCTTCATCGCGTTTAGGCGTAGCAACCAAATGCTCCTCTGTACGAGTAGTGGTTTGGACAGTAGGCGTGGTGGCTGCATGCGCAGGCGACAAATTCAACATAGTCAAAATGCCCGCTGGGATAAATGCATATGCCCAAGCAGGAATCACAGAAGCCACAGACGCAATATTGTTTGATAAGAAAGTATTGAGCGGTGTCGTACCTGCAAGTGAGCGTAATTCACGCAGTACCAGCGGCGCAGCACGGCTTACCAACGAACTAGTTTCTTGCTCTGGTACACTGTAATGACGTGAAAGCTGTTGGACTAGCTCTGTACGGTGGGTAGTATCTGGTAGTACACGGTCAAAAAAGCCATGGTCATCATCAGCGATGGTTGCATTAGCAAAGCTGTTGGAGATGGTACCGTCAGCAAGACGGGCAACCATAATAGCGTATAATTTTTCTAATAAAGATGAGCGGTTTTCGTCAGTTGCATTATTTAAAAGAACGGGTGTTACTGTACGGGTTAAATGTTCAATGATATTCATAATTCAATCCTCAAAAAAATAAAGGGTTATCAACCACCATAAAACCAATGTATTATTGTTATATCCAGCACACTAGCCAATAATTCTATTATATGTTTTCAAAAATTATTATTTATGGTTGTTGGGTTTGTTATTGCATTGCTATTTAGTTTACGCTTAACAATACTGAGAAAGACTGCCGCAATTCAACAGATTTTGTTAAGTCTTTTGCAGTATTACTCAAATATAGCTAATAAATTAAAGCAAAATCGGCACGCCTTCAGTTATGTTAAGGTAACTATTGCGTAAATATTGTGTTAAAAATTCAAATCTTCCCCATTTTGGGTAAACTTGGGTAAAAGTGTGTTGCTAAAATTTGAAGGGTTTGTCATTAGTTTCATACGGCAAATTGAACGTTATACTGCAAGGCAGATTTATGTATTACCTATCATCAATAAATTCACATTTGGCTTATTGAGATAATACGCTATCTTTATCATAATCCTACTTATCATTATTTATTGCTATTTTGAGGTGCTATGTCACTCTTTTCTAACCATACTTTATTTATCATTATCATTACGGTGGTTGTCAGTTTATTAGCTTGGCAATCGCCCCAACTGATGCAAAGGTTAATTTTTTATCCGCCTGCGGTGAAGCGAGGGCAAGTCGATCGCTTTGTCACCCATGGTTTTATCCATGCCGATGGGATGCACTTATTTTTTAATATGTTTACCCTGTATTCGTTTGGACAAGCGGTGCAGGGATTGTTCATGTCCAAACTCGGCAGTCTAGGATTTGTGCTGTTTTATCTTGCCGCTTTGGTGGTGGCGATTGTGCCAACCTATCTAAAACAAAAGAACAATCCTCGCTATAGCAGTCTAGGCGCATCGGGCGCTGTTTCAGCAGTAATTTTTAGCTATATCTTGATGAATCCGTGGTCGACATTGTTGCTGTTTGTGATTCCTGTACCTGCGATTGTGTTCGCGGTGGCGTATGTGGCGTATAGTGTGTGGGCGGATGGGCAAGGTCGCGGTAGTATCAATCATTCGGCACATTTGGTGGGTGGTATTTTTGGTATGTTAGCCACGATTGCCATTGAGCCCGGTATTGTGGCGCATTTTTTTAACCAATTAATGCACCCAAGATTTTTAGGCTTTGGTGGCTAACATTTGGGGGCAAAAAATTGCGTGGCGCCGCTTGCCTGATTACAGCTTGCCCATTCATAGGTTGTACAGCCACAGGTTGCCTAGTTAACAGTCGCTTGGCTGGTTAACGGTAAAGTCGTAAAAAGCAGTAAAAGGTAAAAAATATGATTTATGATGTGATTGGTGATGTGCATGGTCAGGCAGATAAACTCATTGGGTTACTGACGCAGTTGGGCTATCAACATGATGGTCAGTGTTTTCAAGCGCCTCCTAATCACCAAGCGATTTTTATAGGCGACTTGATTGATAGGGGCAGTCAACAGCTGCAAACCTTATCTATCGTATTTGCGATGATTGACCACGGGCAAGCGCTCGCGGTCATGGGTAATCACGAGTATAATGCGTTAGCTTACGCAACACCCGATGCCCGCGATGCAAGCCAATATTTACGACAACATAATGATAAAAATACCTCGCAGCATCAAGCGTTCCTTGATGAAGTAGGGTTTGGTAGTGAGTTGCACCAGTTTTGGCTCAAGCGGTTTTATGAATTACCGCTGTGGCTAGCATTGGATGATGCGTGTTTTGTGCATGCTTGTTGGGACAGTGATGCGATGGCGATTTTAAAACCGTTATTAACGACCGACAATCGCTTGACGCCCGTTGCGCTACAAAAAACCAGTGAGGAAGGCACGCCACCTTTTGAGGCACTGGAAAGAGTGCTTAAAGGTGTGGAAGCACCGCTACCTGAAGGCATTCATTTGGTCGATAAAGAAGGTCATCAACGTAAAAATGTACGCGTGCAGTGGTGGCAGCCTAGTTTGTCGTTTCAGCCGATTCACCAGATTGCGCGCGCCAGTCAAGAGGATTTGATTCATATCCCTAAAGACACGCTGAGCGCTGAGATTTTGTTTGGTCTTGACCACGACAAACCTATTTTTGTCGGGCATTATTGGCTCAATGGCACGCCTGAGCTACTTAGTCATCAAGTGGTCTGTGTGGATTATTCTGCTGCCAAAGATGGGTTTTTGACGGCTTATCAATTTGATACCGATCATCCGGCTTTGAGCTCAGCGAATTTTATTCAATATCAGCATTAACCCAAGGCTAAAATGGGTGTAACATAAATTAAAATATTTGTTTAAAGCTTACGGCTAATAATGATAGCCAGTGAGCAAACGATTAAGATGGGTTAGGTATGATTCGACGTCCGATTGAGCCGCTAAAGATGCTATTTGTGCTGCAAGGCTCGTACTTTAAACGGCTGATTGTGCCACAAGTTTTGTTGTTTATTTTCTCCTTTTTCATCTATTTTTATCAAACCCATATCGCCACCGAGCCTGTACCGCTCAATCCTTCGGTGTTTGCGATACTCGGTATCTCACTTGCGATTTTCCACGGGTTTTGTAATAACGCAGCGTATGATAGGTTTTGGGAAGGGCGCAAGCTGTGGGGCACGCTGGTTTGGCTAAGTCGCAACATCGCCCGTCAAGTGATGACACTGCCGAATGTCAGTATGGCGGAAAAACAAGCCTTTATCCGTCATCAAATCGCTTTTGTCCACAGTCTACGCCAACAGCTGCGGAGTGAGGATAATACAGCAAACCTGCAGCGGCTATTAACGGTTGAAGAACAGCAAGCCGTGGTTGGGCAAAACTTTATTGCCTTACGCTTGACCCAAATCATGGGGCAGATGCTCGCCAACTGGCAAGCCGAGCAAAAAATCGATGTTTGGCAGTGGCAAAGCTTAGATAACACCTTGGGTGAAATTGCCCATATCCAAGCGGGCTGTGAACGCATTAATAACACACCGATTCCGTATGCCTATTTTGTGCTGCTGCATCGCACTGTGTATCTGTATTGCTTTATGCTGCCATTTGGATTGGGCAATGCGATTGGCTGGGTAACGCCATTTGTAGTCAGTTTTGTTGGCTACACCTTTATGGCGCTCAATGAAATCGTCGATGAAATCAGCGAGCCGTTTGGTACGGGGGAAAACGAATTGCCCCTAGGGATGATGTGCGATACGATTGAGACGCAGCTGGCCATGCTTAGTCATCAACAATTTGCCCCTGAGCAAAAGCCGCGAGTACCCGCCAATGTGGTGATATAGTTACCTCATAGATTTTGATTTTCAAGGGTAAAAAATCATGCTATATTAAGTTTTAACCGTGCATTTCATGCACGTTTTTTTATTTTTAGTCCGTCAATTTTTTGGCAAAAGGAATTTTCCATGTCAGCAAGTCAGCCAAACGCCCAAACACACCAGCTACCACCTCCCATCCCATCGCCACAAGGTCAAGTCAAAGTCGGTATCATCATGGGTAGTCAATCTGACTGGGAAACCATGCAAAACGCCGCGCAAATGTTAGCGGATTTTGGGGTGCCATTTGAGTGTGAAGTGGTATCGGCACATCGCACCCCTGATAGATTGTTTGACTATGCCAAAACTGCCAAAGCTCGCGGCCTGTCTGTGATTATCGCAGGGGCAGGCGGCGCGGCGCATCTGCCCGGGATGTGTGCGTCTCAGACAGATTTGCCTGTGCTTGGCGTGCCTGTCAAGTCCTCCATCCTAAGCGGCTGGGACAGTTTGCTATCCATCGTGCAAATGCCCAAAGGGGTGGCGGTGGGTACGCTTGCCATCGGGGCAGCGGGCGCGGCAAATGCAGGGCTGCTGGCAGCGCAAATTTTGGCGATTGGTGATAGCACCCTTGCGCAAAAAATCAGTGATTTTCGCGCCAAACAAACCCAAACAATTTTGGATAATCCTGTGCCTGGTAAAATGGATTGATTTTAATAAAAACCGCCCTTTAAAATGGCGGTTTTTTGCTTTATCCAAATGTGGTAATAAGCCAGTTTTTAAAATTTTGGTAGGTAGCGGTGTTTGGGTCAGCTAGTGCCAAGGCTTTTGATAAATCTTGGGTGGGTTTTGATTGGGTGGCAAGCCATGTATAAATCCGTGCTTTATCCAGTGATGTGGTAGGATTTTTAAAATGGCTTGTTCCAAGGCTATGGATAAAGTTTTCGATTTGTCCAAAATGATTTTGTTCATTCGTTGGCATCGTCATTTTTATCCAAGTTTCGAGATAGCCTTCATCTTGATTATTTGGCATTAGCCAAACGCCAATTGGGTTATCGTAATCTAAATTTTCAAAATAAATACCTAATTCATCATTTTGTTGTGGGAATTGATAAAATCCTAATGGGTTTAATCGCTCGCTAATTTGCCGTAGATTTTGGGTTTTAATATCGGTTTTATCAGTAAAATCCATGTCAACCAAAATACCAATATGGCTTACTTGTCCTGTTTCTAAAAGTTTTACTAACCTTGGCAGCTGTTGCAATACTGCTTGTTTTGTCGTGTAGGCGGTTGGCTCAAGGTCTTGGGGTGTTGCTACGTCAATGTTTAATTGAAGGTTTAGATTTTCATGACGCAAAAAAGTTTGGATAAATAATTTATCTGATTCTGCTTCAACAATAAGGTGCTTTATCATTATCTAACCTCAATATTCATTTTGGTTAGATTGTATAAGTCATCTTCATCAAATACGGTGGCGATAAGTTTGCCTTTATCAGATTTGCGGACGCTGTGACCCATGCGAAATAGTACGCCTTCCATGTCGGTGCGGTCTTTGGCGACTTGGGAAAAACTTTCGATACAGTCCCAACTGTGGGTAGTGGCAAATACTTGGATGTTAAAGCGGTGGGCGAGTTCAAAGATAAGTTCCCAAACTTTGGGCTGAACGCTGTAATGTAGTCCGTTTTCAAATTCATCTATTAAAAGGATACTATTTTTTGACTTTGGAATTTCTAAAATAATCTGTAATAGTCTGAAAATTCCATCACCCATTTGATGTAATGGTATTCTTCTTTCAATATTTTTAAGTCTAACAAATGGTATTCTTGTTTCAGAATCCACCAAACTTAGAAAAGCCAAGTTAGTTATATCGCTATCAATCAACTTAAGCATTTCCAAAACTAAATTTTCATCATCTGTTAATGCAATTTTATCCCATGAAGAAGCAAACAAATTTAAGTCAATGTTATTAGTAGTGATATAACCAAAATTAAAAGCTTTCTTTTTCATATGATGTGAATTTTCGGACATATCCATAAATAAAGCTCTATTACTTATAGCTTTGACTTCAAAGTTCATAAAATTTCTATCATCAATAAAATAGGTAAATGAATATCCTTTTTCTCTATCTATGTCCAAATTATTATTTTTACCATTCTTAACATAACCAAAAGTTAAATAATGGCTTTGATTTCCAATATAAGTCCAATTCAAAAAGGGGTCTTCATTAGATTTACTTATAATATTTTCAATTGAAAATACCTTAGATTCTATGTCTTTTGTATTTAGATGACGATATACATTTCTATTATTTGAAATAAATAGCATTACTTCAGGATTAAACCCACTCGCTAACAAAGCTAAGGCTTCAAGAACAGTACTTTTCCCCGAATTATTTTTTCCCACAATCAAATTCACATGACCCAATTTCTCAATCGTCACATCTTCCAAAATCCGAAAGTTCTTAATCTTTAGAGAGTCTAAGTGCATAACGCAAACCTTACGAGTTATTAACCCATTTATTATTTTATCAACCGCTATCTTACCCACAAAATACTCTACAATCTAGGCAATTTACGGTAAAATCCGTTAATTACCTTTTTGACATTCCTTTCTTTTTTATTGCAAAAGTTGACCATCTATGAGCACGCAACATCAAATCGCCCAAGCCTTAACGTCTTTAGAAAACGCTTACAACCCAAGCGACGTCGAAAACGGCATGTACCAAGTGTGGGAAGACAAAGGCTACTTTCAGCCAAGCTATGATAAACAACAATCGTTTTCTATTGCCCTGCCACCGCCGAATGTCACAGGCTCACTGCACATGGGGCACGGCTTTAACAATGCCATCATGGACACGCTCACCCGCTATCACCGAATGCTGGGCGAAAATACCCTCTGGCAACCAGGCACTGACCACGCAGGGATTGCCACGCAAATGGTCGTTGAGCGTCAATTGAACGCCCAAGGCATCAAACGCCATGATTTGGGGCGCGAAAAGTTCCTTGAAAAGATTTGGGAGTGGAAAGCCGAGAGCGGTGGCAACATCACCCGCCAAATCCGCCGTCTAGGTAGCTCGGTGGACTGGAGCCGTGAGCGTTTTACCATGGATGATGGCTTGTCCAATGCCGTCAAAGAAGTGTTCGTGCGTCTGTACGAAGATGGACTGATTTATCGCGGTAAACGTCTAGTCAACTGGGATGTTAAATTACAAACAGCTTTATCAGATTTGGAAGTTGAAAAAACTGATGAGAAAGGATTTTTATGGCATTTTAGATATTATTTTTCTAATGAAAATGCTAAAACTAAAGATGGGAAAAACTATCTTGTTGTAGCAACTACAAGACCAGAAACAATGTTTGGTGACATTGCAGTTGCTGTTAATCCTAAAGATGAAAGATATAGTGATTTAATTGGGCAAACATTAAAGTTACCAATTACAGGAAGATTAATTCCAGTTATTGCCGATGACTATGTGGAATCAGACTTTGGAACAGGTTGTGTAAAAATTACTCCTGCTCATGATTTTAATGATTATGAGGTTTGGAAACGTCATAAAGATTCTGGCGTATTTATTATTAGAGAAAATGAACTTGCAGATGATGGCTTGATTAATATCTTTGATAGTTATGCAAACTTATTGTCTAATCCGATGTTTGATTTAGAACAATCAAGTCAAAGAAATAGTCAATCGCATAGACCTGATGAATTTGAATCCAAAGAAATAAATGGGGTAAAAACTAATTTTACTCAACATGGATATAATGGTTATGACTGTATTGCAGAAGAATACAGGGGATTATATCGGTTCGATGCAAGAAAAAAATTAGTTGAGCAAGCTGAAAAAGAAGGGTGGCTTGATAAAGTTGAAGATTATACTATCAAAGCTCATAGAGGTGACCGCAGTGGTGAAATCGTTGAGCCGTGGCTCACTGACCAATGGTATGTGTCCATCGAAAAACTGGCAAAACCTGCCATCGACGCGGTGGAAGACGGGCGCACCGAGTTTGTCCCTGCCCAGTACAAAAATATGTATATGGCGTGGATGCGCGATATCCAAGACTGGTGTATCAGCCGTCAGCTTTGGTGGGGACACCGTATCCCTGCGTGGTACGATGACGAGGGCAATATCTATGTCGGGCGAGATGAAGCAGAAGTCCGCCAAAAATACCACCTTGCTGACAGCCTAGCGCTGCGCCAAGATAGTGACGTATTAGACACTTGGTTTAGCTCGGCATTGTGGACGTTTAGCACCCTTGATTGGACAGGTGAGCTAAACTTTGACGACTACAGCCAAGCGCTCAAAACCTTCCACCCAACCAGCGTATTGGTCACAGGTTTTGACATCATTTTCTTCTGGGTTGCCCGTATGATGATGATGACCATGTACTTTATCAAAGACAAAGACGGCAACCCGCAAGTGCCGTTTAAGACGGTGTATGTGCATGGCTTGGTGCGTGATGGACAAGGGCAAAAAATGTCCAAATCCAAAGGCAACGTGCTTGACCCGATTGACCTGATTGACGGCATTGATTTAGAAACCCTAGTCGCCAAACGTACCACAGGTCTCATGAACCCGAAAGATGCGCAAAAAATCGAAAAAGCCACGCGCAAAGAATTTGCCGACGGTATCCCTGCGTTTGGCACGGACGCGCTGCGCTTTACTTTCACGTCGCTTGCCAGTACGGGACGTGATATCAATTTTGACCTCAAACGCATTGAAGGCAATCGCAATTTTTGTAATAAAATTTGGAACGCCACCCGTTTTGTGCTGATGAACTGTGTCGATAAAGACGGCAATGCGCTAAACATTGATAAAACCGCCAATACCGCACTGTGGGAATTGCCAGAGCAGTGGATTATGAGCCGTCTAAACTCCACGGTGAAAGCCATCCATGAGCACATGAGCCAGTACCGTTTTGACTTGGTGAGCCAAGATATTTATGAGTTTATCTGGAATGAATACTGCGACTGGTATGTCGAGCTTGCCAAATCGAGCCTAAACGATGAGTCGGTGAGTGCCGAGCGTAAAGCCCAAATCCGCTATGTGCTGCTCAACTGCCTTGAAGTCGCCATGCGCTTTACCCATCCGATTATGCCGTATATCACCGAGAGCATTTGGCAGACCATTGCGCCTATCATCGATAAAAAAGCAACTGACAGTATTATGACTGCTGCCTTCCCAACAGCGGATGATAGCCTAATCAGCCTACAGACCGAGCATGACATGACGTGGCTACAAGCGCTGATTGGGGCGATTCGTAACATCCGCGGTGAGATGAAGCTTGGCAATGCGGTGCGCCTGCCTGTGCTACTTGACAATATCAGCGATGAGGAAACCGCGCGTCTTAGCCGTATTGAAAATCAGTTTAAATCGCTTGCCAAAGTCGATACGCTGACTATTGTGAATGCGGGTGACGGCGCTGATAAAGCGTTACCGTTGTCATCATCGAGTATGGTCGGGCAGTTAAAAGTGCTCGTGCCGATGAAAGGCTTGATTGACCCAACGGCGGAGCTTAATCGCCTTGCCAAAGCGCAAGAAAAACTTACCAAACAAGCTGAAAGTCTGCGTAGTAAGCTGTCTAATGAAGCATTTGTGAGTAAAGCCCCTGCCAATGTGGTGGAAAGCGAGAAAGCGAAACTTGCTGAAATGGATAATCAACTGGCGGAAATGAATAAGCAAATAGAGCAATTAAAGGCAATTTGATTGATTGGATATAGACAAAAATCATTTTTAGTGATATTTTAGGTAAATAATACTTAAAAAACCCTTGGAAAACAGTTTTTATAAGAATAAAAACTGTTTTTTAAATTGGAATATTAGTTATGATCATAGAGTATTCAGTAGAGAACTTTAAATCTATTAAAGAAGAGCAAATACTATCATTAGTAAAAAATAGTTCAAATGAATATCCCCATAATTATTTTGACTCTAAAGCACCTGTAACCCCTGAATTGCTTAAAACAGCAGTTATTTATGGAGCGAATGCATCAGGTAAGACAAGCTTATTGAAGTCTTTATTTCATATGCAGGAAATTATTGAAGACTCATTTAAGAAAGATATTGATGAACCTATTAATGTCATTCCTTTTAGATTTTGCCCTATAAGCCGAGTAAAGCCTACAACATTTAATATCATTTTTGTTGTAAATTTACCCAATTCAGAAAATATTATGCAACCTACAAAAGTAGAGTATGGTTTTTCGGCTAATCAAAAAATTGTATTTGAAGAATGGTTAAGCGTTTATCCTAAAAGTCGTGAACAATCGTGGTTTCATCGTATATATGATGAAGAAAAAAAAGAGTATAAATGGACAGATTCTGCAATATTTAAAGGTGAAAAGAGTACATGGAAAAAGAACACTCGATCAGACCAACTTTTTCTCTCAACTGCAGTGCATTTAAATAGTGAACAATTAAAACCCATTTATAATGCTTTAACAGATAACATAAAAATTATAGGTGGGGATAGGATTGATAATAAGGTTACTAAGGAAGCATGTAAATCACATGGAGCTATAAAAGAGCTGATATTATCTTTATTAAAACAAGCAGATATTGATGTTCAGGACATTATTTTTAAAAAACCAAATATTAAGAATATTAAGTTCCCTAAAGGGTTGCCAGTGGAGTTACAAAACCGAATTACTAAAGATATTTTAGAAGAAGATGAAGTATATTTTGTGCATACTGATTCTCAAGGTGGCAAAGTAGAAATAATGTTAAGTGAAGAGTCAGATGGAACACAGAAAATATTTGAGTTTGCTTCTTTAATTTTTTTAACGCTAGGTAATGGTGGTACATTAGTAATTGATGAATTTAATAAAAGTTTACATCCTGATTTAGTACGCTATCTAGTAAAAATATTTAACTCTAAAGAAAATTTCAAAAATGGTCAGTTAATTTTTACAACTCATGAAACATCTATTCTAAGAAAAGATTTACTACGTCGTGATCAGATTTGGTTTTGTGAAAAAAATAAATTGATGGAAACTAATCTATATCCATTAACTGATTTTAGCCCTCATAAAGAGCGGGATGATATTGAGGAATGCTACTTATATGGACGCTATGGAGGAAAGCCGATTATTGATGAATTCCAATTTCCAATCCAAGAAATTCTTAAGTATGAGGAATTCATTGATGGTAAATCAAAGTAGACGGCCAACGAATAGAAGTCTTGTACGTAAGGGTCCAAAAGTAGAAGATTATGATCGGGTATTGATTGTTTGTGAAGACTCAAAGTCTAGCCCAAAATACTTCGAAGATTTAATTAGATCTGAAAGACTATCTTCTGCCAATGTTAGAGTTACAGGTGATTGTGGCTCAGACCCTATGTCAGTTGTTAATAAGGCTATTGAAATTTATGAGAAGAGCTTAAACGAAACCAATCTAGCTGCAAAATACGATCAAGTATTCTGTCTAGTTGATCGAGATAAACATCCGAACTTCAGTAATGCACTAAATAAGGTAAACCAATATAGAAACAATGGCTATCCAATTCATTGGGTTGCCTCAGATCCTTGTTTTGAATACTGGTATTTATGCCATTTTACCCAATATACTAAAGAAATTGTTAGTACTGGCAATAATAGTTCTGGTGATAACTGCGTGAAACTACTAAATATTGAATGGAGGAAAACTTTTAATGAAAATTATGATAAAGGTAAATCTAAGAGTTATGAACTTTTAAAAAATATTGATATAAAGATTCCGTTAGCTAATTCTCAAAATACCTTAAAAATTGCTATCAGTAACGGGGTTACGAATCCTAGTACGCAAGTTCATGAATTAATTAAATATTTAATTCATTTAAAAACGGAAACGCCCAAAATAATAATATATCCAAATAATAGTATATATTTTATTGCTCAATAATTAGGCTTTATAAAAAATTTGACTATTAAAGATTATATATGATCATATATTTTTTTATTTATACTAAAAATTGGAATAAAAAACCCACAAAATCTGTGGGTTCTATTTTACATTTAAAATCAATGCGCTTCATCCCAGTTATCACCAATACCCACTTCAACCACCAGCGGCACCGCAAAATCCACATCCCAGCCTTTTTCCTTAGCGGTTTTTGACAACACCTCTTGCATGGCGTTCTTTATAAGTTTAGCGATTTCATCGACTTTGTCTTCATCCGCTTCAAACACCAACTCATCATGCACTTGCAAGAGCATTTTAGCGTTTTCTTTTGGCAATACATTATTTACTGCAATCATAGCAAGTTTGATGATATCGGCAGCACTGCCTTGTAGTGGCGCATTAATCGCCGCACGTTCTGCCGCTTGGCGCACGCCGCGATTGGGGTGCTGCATATCGGGGGTGAATAGCTTACGCCCCAAAATCGTGGTGATATAGCCTTGGTTTTGCGCAGCCGTACGGGTGGCTTGCATATAGGCACGCACATTGGGATAGCGGGCGAAGTACAGCTTGATATAGTCTTGCGCTTGCTGGCGAGTAAAGCCCAACTGCTTGGCAAGCCCAAATTCACTCATGCCATAGAGTAGCCCAAAGTTCACCGCTTTGGCTTGGCGGCGTTCTTCGCTCGTCACATCATCAAACGCCTTGCCCAAAATCTCAGCGGCAGTGGCGCGGTGAATGTCATGCCCTTCCTGAAACGCACGGATGAGCACAGGATCATTGGCAAAGTGTGCCATCAGCCGAAGCTCAATTTGCGAATAGTCCGCCGATAGCACTTTGCGACCTTTGGGGGCAATAAACGCGCCACGAATCAACCGCCCAGTATCAGTGCGAATCGGGATATTTTGCAAATTCGGCTCAGTCGATGACAACCGTCCTGTGGTCGTCAACGCTTGATGATAACTGGTATGCACACGGTCGTTGCTGTCCGCCACGTTTGCCAACGCATCGGTGTAGGTGCTTTTAAGCTTAGACAGACTGCGATGCTCAAGCACGGTTTCAATTAGCGGATGGTCGATGGTGGCAAGCACCGCTTCACTGGTGGAGTATTGACCTGTTTTGGTTTTTTTACCGCCTGTGATGCCTAAGCGGTCAAACAGCACTTCACCCAACTGCTTTGGACTGGCAAGGTTAAAGGTTTCGCCCGCTTGCGCAAAGGCGACTGTTTCAAGTGCTTGGATTTTTTCATCAAAGCGCGCGGATAGTTCCCCCAAAAACGCTTTATTGAGCAAAATCCCATCATGCTCCATTTGGCACAGGATTTGGGCAACGGGGATTTCTAGTTCATGGAGTAGCTTGGCGTTGTTCGGTTCGGCTTTGAGTTTTTCGCTAAACAGTTCAAATAGCTGATAGGTGATATCGGCGTCTTCACAGGCGTAGTCACTTGCCACGGTTAAAGGGACTTTGTCAAAGGTGATTTGCTTGGCGCCTTTACCTGCCACATCTTCAAAGGTGATGGTTTGGGTGTGTAGATAGTGGCGCGCCAAGTCGTCCATACCGTGGCGGGTAGCAACAGCGTTAATCACATAGCTGGCAAGCATGGTATCCATTGCCCAGTTGCTCGGCTCGTTGATTAAGTCGATATGGTAATTTGCCAAAATATGCGCGTCATATTTTAAGTGCTGACCGATTTTGCCGATTTGTGGATTTTGCAAAATCGGTTTTAACTGGGCTAAAACATCCTCACGGGCAAGTTGTTCAATCCGATTGCCCATCTCATCAACGTGGGCAACAGGTACATAATAGGCTTCATGAGACTGCAGCGCAAACGATAAGCCGACAAGCTCGGCATGTTGCCAATTTACATCGGTGGTTTCGGTATCAATGACAAAATGCTTTGATGCGCCAAGGCGTTGGATTAACGTATCAAAATCGGCTTGGCTGGTGACAGTATGCCACTGCTTTTTGGCAGTATTTTTGCTATCTTGGCTAGCTTTAATCGCTTCCACCACAGCATTTTGAGCAGGCTCAGCGGCTTTAAAATTGCCGTTATTGGACGGGTGAAACGGATGATTGAGCGACGCTATTTCACTTTTAAATTCCAGTTCGGTAAAAATTGCGCGTTTTTCTGCTATGTTAAAACTTGGGTCAGTGGGTAGCCGCAAAGTCTCCCAGTCAGGCACGATATCAAGGTCGGTAATAATGGTCGCCAAGTGTTTATCCAGCGCAATGCTGTCGGTGCTTTGCAAAAAGGTTTGTTGTTGCTTGCCTTTTAACTGGTCGACATTGGCAAGGATATTGTCAATGCTGTCGTATTGCTCAAGCAGTTTTTGCGCGGTTTTTGCGCCGATGCCTGCGACACCCTTGATACCATCCGATGCGTCGCCCATGAGAGTGAGATAGTCGATGATTTGACGCGGCTCGACGCCAAATTTGTCTTTGACCCCTGCGATGTCATAGCGTTTGTCATCAAAGCTGTTTTCCACGATGACACAGGGATTGACCAATTGGCACATATCTTTGTCGCCTGTGGAGATGATGACATGATGACCTTCTAGGCAAGCACGGTGGGCGAGTGTGCCGATGATGTCGTCAGCTTCTACGCCTTCAATAGCGAGTAGCGGTATGCCCATCGCTTGTATCATTTTGTGAATGTAAGGGATTTGTTCGGCAAGCTCGGCGGGCATTTCTGGGCGGTCGCCTTTATAAATGGGGGAAAGCTTGTGGCGAAAGGTCGGCGCTTTGGTGTCAAACGCCACCGCCATGTGCGTCGGGCGGTATTTTTCCATCAGTTTTTTGAGTGCGTTGAGCGTGCCGCGGATGGAGTTGGTGTGCAAGCCTTGGGTAGTTTGCATGGTGACAGGCAAGGCATGAAAATTGCGGAACATATAATACGAGCCGTCCACCAAGATAAACGGCGGCTTGTCGGTGTTGATGTGATCGGTATCAAGTAAGGCAGTTGCAGTCATAGGATTACTTATCTTTATGTTGTTAAAATATGCTGTCAAAATACAGGCGAGTATCAAAATATAAGATAGTGTCAAAATACAGGAAAAAATTTTATATTATCCGCATATTATACTGGCTTTTGGCGGCTAATCGTTAAGCATTTCAAACTCATCGATTGGCAGAAGGTGAATAGATTTTGGCGGATGCAAATCGGGTGTATGCTAAGCAAGTGCGAAGTTTTGGGGGTCGTGATAGCGGCAACTTTGCAAAAATTCCACCAATAGCCGATAGCCAATGTGCTACAATTTTTTAGCAATTTTAGGCACTTTACCAATTTTTAGGCACAACCAATTTTTAGTCACGAAAGGGAACTTTATGGGCAATACCTATTACACACTGCTTGACCGCACCATGACCGATGATATCACCACATCAAACTACCGCTGCAATATCCACTGCCAAGGCGCATGGAATGACAACGAACAACACATGGCGGCAGCGACCGGACTGTTGGCTTACGAGCTTGAACAATTTAAACCGCGCAGTGATATGCGTATCGGGCGCATCAGTCTGGATATTTTTGGGCTGATTCATTTTGGCGATGTTAGCGTGACCACCCACATCATCCGTCCGGGTCGCACTATCGAACTGATCGAAACCACAATGGCGGCCAATGGCAAAACCTGTATCGTTGCCCGCGCGTGGCGTATGCAAACCAGCGACACATCAGAGATTGCTGGGCTGGAAGATGAGCGAATCGGTCATCCAGAAAGCTACCCGAACTGGGACGGTATGAAGCATTGGGGCGGCGGCTATATTGACAGTATTTATCTTAAAGCTGACCCCGATAACCGCCAAGGCGATGGCATCGTGTGGATCAATACCGATATCGACATGGTCGAAGAAAACGGTCAAGTACCGCCCACCTCCGACTTTGTGCATTTGATGGGCATGGTCGATACCGCCAATGGCGTGGTACCGCGTATTCATCAACCCAATACCATTGAATGGTTTTTCCCCAATTTAGATTTGCAAATCCATCTGCACCGTATGCCTGTTGGGCGTTGGTTGGGACTTGAGACCGTGCAACAATTTGGGGGCGATGGCGTAGGTCTGACCAGTAGCGTGCTGCATGACGCACACGGCGCATTTGGTCGAAGCGAGCAAATTTTAACCATTCGAAAAGCCTAAAAAACTATCAGGAGCAGCAATCATGGAAGATAACAACAGACTAACTGAACACTCGGTCAACGACGCCGAATTTTGGCAAAAACGCTATGATAATGGCTACACTGGGTGGGACATCGGTAAAGTTTCGCCACCCCTGCAAGCCTATATCGAGCATTTACTCGACAACGGCGTGAGTAAATCGGTACAGATTTTAATCCCGGGGGCGGGCAACGCCTACGAAGCAGGCTATCTTCATGAACAAGGTTTTAGCCATGTTTATGTGGTGGATTTTGCTAGGCTGCCTTTGGATAATTTTGCCAAGCGCTATCCCAGTTTTCCCAAAGCGCACCTGCTACAAGCGGATTTTTTTGGCTTAGACCCTGCGCAGTATCAGTTTGATTATATTATTGAGCAGACGTTTTTTTGCGCGATTGACCCCAGTAGACGCAGCGATTATGCCAAGCAAATGCAAAAGCTCCTCAAACCCACGGGTAAATTGGTGGGCTTGTTGCTAGATAAGCATTTTGAAAGCAATCCACCGTTTGGTGGCGACAAGCAGGAATATGAAACATTATTTCAGCAGTTTTTCACCATTGATAAACTGGCGCCTTGCTATAATTCAATTAAGCCCAGACAGGGTAGCGAATTATTTTTTATCCTAAGCCAAAAGAAGGTAGAGAACGCACGTATTTTTTAAGGGTTATACTACTAATCGTTAAACCACTAATTTTTCAACTGCTAATCGTTACCCTAGCATTTTTTTGGCGATACATACTGATACACATTGAGGCAATCAAAATGATGTTTCTTGAACTTCATGAAGGCACGATTGGTTTGAAGGATATGAAGCGTATCGTCCACAAGTTACTTGAGAACAAGGCGGTGTTTAGACAGTTAAGCCCCGAGCTTTACAGCGATTTGGCTTATATCATCACCCCGACGCTTGCAAGCGACCACAATGAAGCCAATATCCGTGCCAAATTTCGCGAAGTTGTACAAAATTTTGTGATTCAAGGCGACAATGGTCAGCCCATGCGGTTTTATCGTGATGAACAATTTAATCGCTTGTACTTTGGTGATGAAGCAGGCTGGAGAGAAGCGCAGGGTTTTGAAGCGCGGGAAATGGATGCAAGCCTGCTTCAAAAACAATTACCTAAGCTTTAAAATCAGCTTTAAAAAAAGCTGTTAACAAGAGGTTAGCAAAAGGACGGGCAAAGTGCACAAACACTTAACATCCGTCCTTCTGTTTGCTACGGTCAACTAAGTACGCTCTCGCACAATGAAGGGACGAGTCAGCAAGTCTTCATACGTGCCTTTGATGAGAATATCTTTGCTCACCTGTTGGATATTGGTATAGCCACCAAATGCCATACTGATGTCCATCTCGTTGTAGATAATTTCAAGCGCGCGGCGCACACCGTCCTCGCCATACGCCCCCAAGCCATACAAAAATGCCCGACCAATCATGGCGGCTTTTGCGCCAAGGGCAATGGCTTTGAGCGCATCTTGACCTGAGCGTACGCCACTGTCTAAGAAAATCTCGCAGCTAGTGGCATGGGTGCCACTTTCTGCTTGTACGGCTTGTACGATATCTGACAGCATTGAAATACTCGATGCCGCGCCATCAAGCTGACGTCCGCCGTGATTTGACACTACTATCGCATCGGCGCCACTGCGTACCGCCATCACAGCATCATCAGGGTCAAGGATGCCTTTGATAATAAGCTTGCCACCCCATAAGTCTTTGATCCATGCCACATCATCCCAGCTTAACGTCGGGTCAAACTGCTGCGACGTCCAAGCACCCAGCGATGACATGTTTTCCACGCCTTTGACATGTCCGACGATGTTGCCAAAGGTATGACGTCTGGTGCCGAGCATATGCAAGCACCATTCAGGCTTGGTCATGAGGTTTAGTAGGTTAGTGATAGTAGGCTTGGGTGGGGCAGACAAGCCATTTTTAATGTCTTTGTGTCGTTGTCCTAGCACTTGTAAATCTGCGGTCAAAATCAATGCCGAGCAATGGGCTGCTTTGGCACGGGCGATGAGATTTTTCATAAATTCACGGTCGCGCATCACATACAACTGAAACCAAAAAGGCGCCGTGGTATGGGTGGCGACATCTTCAATCGAGCAGATACTCATGGTGGATAGCGAAAAGGGGATACCAAATTTTTCTGCTGCCCGCGCCGCATGCATCTCGCCATCTGCCCACATCATCCCAGTAAATCCCGTGGGTGCAATGGCCACCGGCATGGTGACAGGTTGACCAATCATAGTGGTGGCTAGGCTACGTCCATCCATGTTGCGGAGCACTTTTTGGCGTAATTTGATACGGTCAAAATCGGTTTCATTATTGTAATAGGTCGTCTGCGTCCACGACCCAGAGTCTACATAATCATAAAACATACGCGGCACTTTACGCTCGGCCACGCGGCGTAAGTCTTCGATATGCGTCATTTTGGATAAGTCTTTCATGGTGTGTCCTTTGCAAAGGGGCTAGCTATGCTTTTAAAATAATACGCATAAGGATTATTAGGTTGCGATTTATCAGATTGCGATGCGAACAATGGGCAATAAGCGTTAAGGAGTTGATTATAAAAAAAATCTGCCAAGACATAATGAATTAAATTTTTAATATTATGCCAATAATCTATATGGGCTTTTCAGCTTAACGCCATAACATCCATGATGGAAAAAGGATAATATAACGTCTTGGTAGCGGTGACCAACACAGGTATTTTATCAGCAAATTTCAGCATCTCTTGTTCTGGCAGCTCGGCAATATCAATCGACTGCCAGCGTATATCGGCAACGGCTTGTGCTTGCAGCAATAAGCTTTCAGCGATTTCACACAGATGACACCCGACTGTGCCATATAATCGCCAAGTAGTTGGGTCAGCCATCATGTGATCGTGCGGATTTGTCATGTGTTGCGCGTCGAAGTCGGACATATTCTGCCTTAGCATGTAGCCAAAAATGCCATAATACGTTATATTTTTAGCTTAAGCCATCGCTGCTTTTGCCCCCGCCGTTAGGAATACACCGTGACCAAACCCGCTACCAAAATGTCGTTAAAGCCCAAACCTGTCAACACAGCTTTACCACCCACCAACCGCGGTATCGGGTTTGGCGGCTGGTTCAAGCGTATTTTGCTCATAGTCATTGCCTGTTTTGTTGCGTTTCATGTAATAGTTGCAGCCTTATTGGTTGTCTGGAAAACCCAGCCTATCAATAACAGTATGTTCATGATACTGTATCGCTTGGGCAATTTTGCCCCTGTCAGCCAGACGTGGGTGGATGATAATCAAATTTCGGTGAATGTAAAACGCGCGGCGATTGCCAGTGAAGATGCCAACTTTGTCAATCATGCTGGCTTTGATGTGCAGGGCATTGAGAATGCGATTAAGAAAAATGAAAAAGCGGGGGCTATCAGCGCGGGCGGCTCAACCATTAGCCAACAGCTTGCCAAGAATTTATTTTTATACCCCAATCGCTCGTATTTTCGCAAAGGCGAAGAAGCGTTAATTACCTTGATGATTGAAAATATGTGGACCAAAGAGCGGATTTTGCTTGCTTATCTCAATGTCGCAGAGTTTGGCAAAGGCGTGTATGGCATTGAAGCAGCCGCTCAGCACTACTACCATAAGTCGGCAGCGCATTTGACCAAGCGACAAGCCGCATCTTTGATTGCCATGCTACCTAACCCCAAATATTTTGAAGACCACCGTAACGACCGCCGCCTGCTTAACAAAACCCAAATTATTTTACGGCGCATGGGTGCGGCAGATTTGCCCGACACGGAATAGTCAAGAAACTCATTTATCATTACACGCTTATCATTACATTGTTAACTTTACACTGTTAAAAATGCTTGACCATAAAAGGACTGTGCTATGCCAAACACTGCTAAACAAGATAGACCCAGCGAAGAGTATGTATCAGAAATTAATCCGATACTAGGCTTTAACAGTATTTGCTACCCAAACGTGTTTGAATACAAACAAGACGATAGCGAGCTGTATTTTAATCGTGAATTGTCACTGTTACAGTTCCATCAGCGGGTACTCGCCCAAGCCACCAATCCCCGCCACCCACTGCTTGAAAGACTATTTTTCTTGATCATTTTTTCATCCAATTTAGATGAATTTTTTGAAATCCGTGTCGCAGGCTTGATGCAAAAAGTACAAATGGGCGATGTGGTGAGCAGTATCGATGGTATACGCCCCAGTAAGGTTTTGTCATATATCTCTGAAATCGCCCATCATGCGGTAGATGAGCAATACCGTATTTTGAACGATGAAATTTTGCCTGCACTGGCGGAGCAAGACATTCGCTACTTAAAACGTGATGAATTGACCCAAGAGCAAGCCGCATGGGTAAAAAAATACTTTGCCGAACAAGTCGCGCCGGTGCTGACGCCGATTAGTATTGACCCTGCGCATCCTTTTCCTAGATTGGTCAATAAAAGCTTGAATTTTATGGTGGGCTTAGAGGGCAAAGATGGCTTTGGTCGCGATATTAACATGGCAATTGTCCCTGCACCCCGAAGCTTACCGCGGGTTATTCGCTTACCCAATGAACTGACAGGCGGTAAAGAACATCATATCATGCTCACCGCAGTGATTCACGGGCATATCGAAGACTTGTTCCCTGGCATGACGGTCACTGGCTGCCACCAATTTCGTTTGACCCGTAACGCCGATTTAGATTTATCCGATGATGTCGAAGACTTGGCGAAAGCGTTGGAAGGTGAATTGGAAAACCGACGATTTGGTGCCAAAGTGCGCTTAGAAGTGACGACCTATTGCCCACAGCCGATGGTGGATTATCTACTTGATGAGTTTGGTTTAAGCCAAGAGCAGCTATACCGTGTCAATGGTCCTGTCAATTTGACGCGCTTGTTGTTTGATTTTAAAATCCCAAATTTGCGTTATCAGTCGTTTAATCATGCCATTCCCAAAGCGTTTCGCCGTGATAGCTTGGATAAAAATGAAAACGTGTTCCATGCCATTCGTAAGCAAGATGTATTGGTGCATCATCCGTTTCATTCGTTTTCACCTGTGGTCAACATTTTGCGCCAAGCCGCCAATGACCCGCATGTATTAGCCATCAAACAGACCCTTTATCGCTCAGGGACAAATTCTGAAATTGTCCAGGCACTTGCCGAAGCTGCGCGTAAAGGCAAAGAAGTCACTGCCGTGATTGAGCTACGCGCGCGCTTTGATGAAAAATCCAACATTGAAGTAGCAAACTTTCTGCAGCAGGCTGGGGCAGTGGTGGTGTATGGCATCGTAGGCTACAAGACCCACGCCAAGCTGATGATGATTGTACGCCGTGAGGAAGATAAAATCCGCCGCTATGTGCATTTGGGCACGGGCAACTACCATGCGGGCAATGCCAAAGCTTATACCGACTATGGTCTATTTACCGCCAATGAGGCAATCACCGAAGATGTGCATAAAATCTTTAACGAACTCACAGGCATGGGCAAACCAGCCAAAGTGCAAAAACTACTGCATGCACCCTTCACCTTGCATGACAGACTCATGGGCTTTATCGACAACGAAATTGCCCATGCCAAAGCAGGCAAAGAGGCGCATATCATCATCAAGGTCAATGCGATGACCGAAAAACTACTGATTGACAAGCTATATGAAGCATCGCAAGCAGGCGTTAAAGTCAATCTGATTATCCGTTCGATGTGCTGTATTCGTCCGCAATTACCCGGCATATCCGACAACATCACCGTGCGCTCTATCGTCGGGCGTTTTTTGGAGCATACCCGCGTGTATTATTTTGCCAATGGGCATCAAAATCCCAATGCTAATGGCAAACGCACCCACCGTTTATATTGCGCCAGTGCAGACTGGATGGATCGCAATTTATTTAGCCGTGTTGAAGTGGCTTTCCCCATTGAAGACCCCATCGTCTTCAAACGCATTATGGAAGATTTGCACAATTATCTCAAAGACAATGTCAATGCATGGGAGCTTGATGCCAAAGGCACATGGCGAGCGATTACCCCTGGTGAAGGTGAAGCAGCGTTTTCGGCACAAGATTATTTATTGACCAAAATTACCAGAAAAAGCTAATTTTGCTAGTTATAGGTTTTGAGTCAATTACACCGCTATCTACAGAAGATAGCGGTTTTTTTGTTGATGAATGCGCTGATTTACACCTAGAGTTCAAAATTTACCGAATAGTAATAAATCTGCCAAAATTTCACACAGGTAAACACTTATCACATAGTGATAACAGCTTGTTACGCGAACACTTATCACAAACTAGCTTTATTTGCTACTATCGAACTTATAAAAGCAAAAGTATGAAAGCGATTGAATTGGCAAGTGTCTTACATCAGCATTTAATCGCGTGCTATTTAGAAATCTTTGACTTAAATTGATACTAAAAAATCATAAGGAAAATTACCATGTCACAGAATCAAGCACAAAACCAAAAACAGAATCAGCCAAGCAACCAAACCGAGATTCAAAAAGCGACAGAAAATGTGGATCCCAGTCAATTATCAGAAAATTTAGATAAACAAAATAGCGTGAAAGGTGAGCCACAAGACTTAGACAAAAGTGAAAATACCCCGTTTATTGACGACTCATTGCGTACTGACAACCATTAAAATTTTAATTGTTAAACTTTTAAATACTAAGCTTTTAATCATTCAGTTTTGATTGACTAATTTATACAGCTCAACTTATAAAAATAATAACTTATTGAGCGATAACAATTAATTAAAGGAATGAAAAATGCAAAATCAAAATAACGTAGAAATTGTAGACCCAAAGACGGGTGTCGCCGTGACCCCGCAAGCTGTTATAGTAGAAGACAGTGTCACCCACCAATCAGGAGATGGTGTCACTACAGGCATGTCACCGTCAATGGAAACGCCCGATATTTTTGATAATACCCCACAAGCGGCGGTGAAAGTCCAATCCGCAGAAGACGTGGTGAAGGGCGAATTATCGGATGAAAATGTGGCACGTATTTCTGAGGAAGAGGCGCAGAGATTGCAGCAAACTGCCCAAGCCAATCTCAATGCAGAAAATTCACTTCATACGTTATCAGATGGTAGTGTAGATATCGACCGAGATCACTAATTTTCGATATCATTAAGTTAGGTTTAAGCATTTTATTGCGTTGATACCCAAAAAGGAATGACCATGAATTCACCAGAAGCACAAACCAAACACGTCAATTTAGGCGATAAGTCTGCCGAGTTTGTCGATCGTCGTGACCAACCGGGACAAGCGTTTGATGATAATGTCAATGAACATACCATTGGCGGGGACGCGGTTGGTAATGACCAGCTAAAAAGCGACACTATTAATGAGCATAATCTTTATACTACCCCAGAAAATGCCCAAAAACGCACTATTAATCCTGATGGTTCTATTCCAAGCGTTGGTAGTGAATGACAGTAAGTTGCAGTGAGTCAGTTTAAGGATTAAATTCTAATAGCTAACCATAACAGCTAACCATCCACCCCATTTGACGGTTAGCTTTTTTTATCGTTACAGTCTACAAAAACCTCACGCAATCCAACCTTACGCAATCCAACTAGGTACGCCACTATGAAAGCGTAATTCATCATCTGGTTCATCGATAAGCTGCGCCTCTACTTGACGAAAAAACGCCACCCGCGCATCAATCGGCTCGTCACTGATACTTTGTGCCAATGCCAGATAATCTTCAAAATGACGACTTTCTGATTTTAGCAAATAGCGATAATATTTTGCCAAACGCTCATCCTCAATCACTTGTGACAGTGCCCAAAAACGTTCACACGATCGGGCTTCGATGAAAGCACCAATAATTAAAGTGTCTATCATCGCTTGCGGCTCATAAGTGCGTTTATGTTTGAGCATACCTGCGGCGTAGCGACCTGCAGCAATATGTTGCCACGCTTGTTCACGCTCTGCCATCAATCCCATCACTTGCTCATAATGGAGCATTTCTTCTCGAATCAGCTGAGCAAGCTTTAATTGCAGTTCGGTATGCGACATATAGCGAAAAATCAAATTCATCGCCGTGCCTGCGGCTTTTTTTTCACAATTGGCATGATCTTGGATGATGGTCGGCAAATCTGCCATGGCGGCTTTGAGCCATTTATCCGACGTCGTACAACCCAAAAACGCCAAAACAGGGGTGATATCAATGGGCTTTGGCTGATAGACAGAGTTATCGTTATCCAAGTCGATGACAGCTAATTCATCAAAACTGCTGTCCGTTTGTACTGGGTTATGGATAAGAGCGGAATTTGACAAAGAATTACTCACTTATTGACAAGTTAATAAAGTGATATTTTACCAAAAATCAGTAATAAAACCCTTAGCACAAAAATTTATATATAACGATTATTTAAAAAATAAATAGTTTTTATTTCTTTATTTTTATAAATGATGTTCGTATAATCAAATGTGAGTTTTTTGCTATTTTAGGTCAAAACATAAGGAAAAATGCCATGTCAGAACGTGTTCAAAAGGGTAGTCTAGCGATTGATACACAGCTTTATAACTTCATTGCCAATGAAGTTACGCCAGTCGTGGGCATCGATAACGAAAAATATTGGCAAGAATTTGAAAAAATTGTCAAAGCATTCCAACCCCGTAATAAAGCATTGTTGGCAAAACGTGACGAGATTCAAAACCAAATCGATGACTGGCATGACAAAAACCCCGCTAACAACGGTCAAATCGACAAAGCCGCTTATACCCAATTTTTAAAAGACATCAACTACATCGTGCCAGAAGGCGATGACTTTTTGGTTGAGACCCAAAACGTGGATGACGAAATCGCCCATATCGCAGGCCCACAGTTGGTAGTGCCTGTACGTAATGCCCGTTATGCGCTAAACGCAGCGAATGCGCGTTGGGGCAGCTTGTATGATGCGCTATACGGTACCGATGTCATCGATGAGAGCAATGGCGCAGAAAAAGGCAAAGGCTACAACCCTGTTCGTGGCGGCGAAGTTGTAAAATACGCCAAAAACTTCTTGGATAGCAATTTTGCCTTAGCTGAGGGTCAATATGCTGACGTCACTGGTTTTAAAGTTGAAGACGGTAAATTAGTGATACGCCAAGGCGATAAAACCACCTCACTAGCCCAGCCAGAAAAATTCGCAGGTTTCCTAGGCGACGCGGCAAATCCAACGGGTATTTTACTGAAAAATAACGGCTTACATGCCGAAATCCAAATCGACCCATCAAGCCATGTGGGTAAAGATGACCCTGCAGGCATCAAAGATGTCTTGATGGAAGCCGCGGTTACCACCATTCAAGACTGTGAAGACTCAGTCGCTGCCGTTGACGCCGAAGAGAAAGTAGAAGTATATCGCAACTGGTTTGGGTTGATGAAAGGCGACCTGAAAGACAGCTTTGAAAAAAATGGCAAACAAACCACTCGTACCATGAACCCCGACCGTGAATACACCGCGCCAGATGGTGGCAAAGTTACCCTGCACGGCCGTTCAGTGATGCTAATTCGCAACGTCGGTCACTTGATGACCAACCCCGCGATTTTAGTCGATTTTGAAGGTCAGCAAGAAGAAATTTATGAAGGTATTATGGATGCGCTAATCACACCACTGTGTAGCCTGCCAGATATCTTGGGTAAAAACAGCTTAAGCAATTCACGTACAGGTTCAATGTATATCGTAAAACCAAAAATGCATGGCCCTGAAGAAGTACAATTTACAGTTGACTTGTTTGCCGCGGTTGAAAAAGCGTTAGACCTACCCGAGAATACCTTAAAAGTCGGTATCATGGATGAAGAGCGCCGCACGACCGTTAACTTAAAAGAATGTATCCGCGTTGCCAAAGACCGCGTTATCTTTATTAACACAGGCTTTATGGATCGTACCGGTGATGAGATGCACACCAGTATGAAAGCCGGTCCCTTTGTCCGTAAAAACGACATGAAAAATACCGATTGGCTCAATGCTTATGAGCGTTGGAACGTAGACATAGGCGTCAAATTAGGTCTACCTGGTAAAGCGCAAATCGGTAAAGGTATGTGGGCAAAACCTGACAACATGAAAGAAATGGTTGCCACCAAGTCCAATCATCCAAAATCAGGCGCGACTTGTGCTTGGGTACCATCACCCACAGGTGCTACGCTTCACGCCATGCACTACCATGAAACCAACGTCATGGACGTGTTAGATAATATCAAAGACCGCGAGCCTGCCAAGCTAGATGACATTTTGACCGTGCCACTTGCTACGGATACCAACTGGACAGATGAGCAAAAAACTGCCGAGCTTGAAAACAACATTCAAGGTATTTTAGGATATGTAGCGCGCTGGGTTGACCAAGGCGTTGGCTGTTCTAAAGTACTAGATATTGACGACGTTGCCTTGATGGAAGACCGCGCTACCTTGCGTATTTCTAGCCAGCACGTTGCCAACTGGTTAGCGCATGGGGTTGTGACGCCTGAGCAAGTGGATGACGTACTCAAACGTATGGCAAAAATGGTCGATGAACAAAGCAAAGACGATCCGGCTTATATCCCAATGGCAAATGACTATAACACTTGGGCATACAATGCAGCTCGCGATCTTATCTTTAAAGGTACAGTACAACCCAGCGGATATACTGAGCCATTGTTACATCAAGCCCGTCTTAATCTCAAAGCTAACTAGATTTTAGCTATTCAAACATATCAATTATTCAAAAAACCATCAGATTTGTAACTGGTGGTTTTTTTATGGCATAAAAATATTGCAAAATGTTTCAGAATGAATTACTCTAATTTCACAATTAAATTTAGATTCTGTTAACTGTTTCATTGTTTTGTAACAAATTGTTGGCAAAATCTATCTATACAAAAGAATTGCTACGCATCTGTGTAGTTTCACCTAGGATACTGTGGAGAAATCCTTATGAAAAAAATCGCAATCGCTTCAGCCATCGCTTTAGCTTCAATCACTGCTGCCCATGCTGCGCCAACTGTATATGGTAAAGTCTTATTAACTGGCGAATATACAGATGTTGATGATAAAACTGCTAAAAATGATGATACTTCTAGTACAAAATTAGTCTCTAACTCTTCACGTATTGGTTTTAAAGGTGAAGATGATCTTACTGATACGACTAAATTAGTCTATCAATTGGAATACGGTATTGATGTTGATGCTGATACAAATGGTAAAAATCAATTTTACTCACGTAATACTTTTATTGGCTTAGCCCACAATACAATGGGTACTTTACTTGCCGGTCGTCATGACACACCATTTAAACTAACTAAAGGTAGTGTTGATGTATTCAATGATTATGACAATGTAGCGCTAGGCAAGCTAATGGCAGGTGAACAACGTGCTAACAATGTGATTGCTTATAAATCACCAACATTGGTAGGTACGCCAGTTACTTTTTTAGGCGCGGTGAGCCTCGATGAATGCTCTAAAAATGATGATGATAAATGTGTAGCTACGCCAGCTGTTGCAGCCGTTGCACCACAAGCGATTTATGATGTGACTGGTAAAGATATTATTGGTTACACTAAAGGTACACCAGCTAAACCTGCCGTCTATCGTGACAAGAAAAATGCTTACTCTGCAATGGTAAACTATGACCAAAATGGTGTATATATCGGTTTAGGTTATGACAATTCAGTATATGGTAAAGATACAAGTGGATGGCGTTTAGCGGGCTCAGTAGATATGGGCAAAATGAACATGGTTGATGGTCTAACACTGGGTGCGCTATATCAAAATTATGACTTTAACACTGATGATAATGAGAAATCATGGCTGTTAAGCGGTAAATACAAAATTGGGGCAACGCCATGGGCGGTTAAAGCACAATATATTGACACTTCAAACCAAAGTGGCGTGAAAGACCGTGATGCTACTGAAGTTGCGTTAGGTGCTGAATATAGCTTTAACAAAGCTACCAAAGGTCACTTGTACGCTGCACAAATCGATACTGATAATGTTTCAGATAGAACAATCGTGGGTGGTGGCTTAGAATATAAGTTCTAATATATCTAACTTTTAGATTGCTGTAAAAGCTAACTAATTTTTTAGTTAGCTTTTTTATTTTCATTAACGCTAAAAAATTAATTAAAAAAAATATGATTTAATACTAGAAAGAATATTATGTCACTAAGATTAAAAATAAACTTACAATCACGTAAAAATTAAAAAAACTATTGCAAAATATTTCAAAATTGTTATCCTAGTAGTTAGAAGTATGTTTTTAGTAATTAGTACGAATAAAATGTAAATATATTCATACTTTATTGCTAGACTTATACAGTTAATAGTTGACGCTATTAATAATAATCAAAGTAAAGATTTTCTTGCTTTGGTCGTTCGGAGAGGTAGTGGTGCTGACAAGTCACCAGTTATCTAAAATTTGTTTTTCCTGATAGAGATGTCCTATGAAAAAATTACTTTTAGCCACAGCCGTCGCTGCACTTTCAGTTTCTGCTGCCCATGCTGCTCCAACTGTTTATGGTAAAGCGTTAGTTACAGTTGATTATTCTGATTTTGACGATGAATCAACCACTAAGTTGAATTCTACTGCCTCGCGTATTGGTTTTAAAGGTGCCGAAGCACTAACAGCTAATACTGACTTGGTATACCAATTAGAGTATGGTGTTGAAATTGATAGTGACAACGGTGGCACTGTGAAAGGCAAATCACAAAATCAATTTCATTCACGTGACACTTATTTAGGTCTATCTAACAAACAATATGGTACTTTGGTTGCTGGTCGTTTGTCTGCAATCGATGACAACATCAATTACGTTAGCCAAACTGTAGGTCAATACGACGGTTTCAATGCGGCCTCTTGGGATGGTGACCGTGTAAACAATGCGATGGCTTACTTTTCACCAGCCTATAACGGTCTTCAATTCATGGGTATGTATGCATTTAAAGAGGATAACGCATCTGATTTACCCACAGATGCAGAAGCGTTTGGTGTAGGTGTGAAGTATGAGCCAGCAAATCAACCATTCCGTGCTGGTGCAACCTACATCAAATCAGGTGATTTCAATACTACTCGCTTAAGCGGTGCCTATGACTTAAATAACCAAATTGGTCTTGGTGCATTGTATCAAATCAGTGATTTAGACAAAAGTGACAAAGAAAACTTGGCTGCAGTAAGTGCAACCTACAAAACTGCAACGCCTTGGACAGCCTATGCGCAAGCTGAAATGACCTCAAATGTTGGCGGTGTTGATGGTAAGGACGCACAGCGTTTAGTATTAGGTGGTAAGTATGCATTCAATGCCAATGCAACGGGTCATGTATACGCTGGCTACTCAAATCTAGAGCAAGAAGGTCAAGATGACCGAGACGGTTTTGGTATCGGTACTGGTATCGAATACAAATTCTAATCTTTACTAGAATTTGCTATCAAAAAGTCCACTCAGCGATGAGTGGATTTTTTTATGAGTGAGCGATTTATTGATAAAAATAATTTTTTGCTAAACCTAGGCATTTTCGAGTAAAATTCTTTTTTACCAACGAGCGAAATAGATAACATGACAAAATTCATCTTTGTAACTGGCGGTGTCGTTTCTTCACTTGGCAAAGGTATCACCGCTGCATCGGTAGCCGCGATTCTTGAGGCACGTGGTCTGAAAGTCACCATGACCAAAATGGACCCTTATATCAATATTGATCCAGGTACAATGAGCCCGTTTCAGCATGGTGAAGTATTTGTTACCGAAGATGGCGCAGAGACTGACCTTGATTTGGGCTATTACGAGCGTTTTTTGCGCCACTCAAAAATGACCCAGCGCAACAACTTTACCAGTGGGCGTATTTATTCGGCAGTGATTGAGAAAGAACGTCGCGGTGATTATTTGGGCGGTACGGTACAGGTCATTCCGCATATTACCGATGAAATCAAAGCGCGTATCCGTGCCAGTGGCGAAGGCTACGATATTGCGATAATTGAAATCGGTGGTACTGTCGGTGATATTGAAAGCTTGCCATTCATGGAAGCGGTGCGTCAAATGCAAGTTGAACTTGGTCGCAACAATGCGATGCTGATGCATTTAACCCTAGTGCCTTATATCGCGAGTGCAGGCGAGAGCAAAACCAAACCAACCCAGCACTCAGTCAAAGAATTACGCAGCATTGGCTTGCAACCTGATGTGCTAATTTGCCGTAGTGAACACGCGATTAGCGATGATAATCGCCTAAAAATTGCATCGTTTACCAATGTTGAGCAACGTGCCGTTATCCTTTGCCCAGATGCCAAATCCATTTATCAAATTCCAAGTATCTTGCATGCCCAGCATTTAGATGATTTGATTTGTGAACGCTTTGGGTTAGATACCCCAGAGGCGGACTTGAGTGATTGGCACCAGTTTACCCAAGCGTTGTTAAATACCCAAGAAACTGTAACTGTGGCAATGGTGGGTAAATACGTCGAATTGCCTGATGCTTATAAGTCAATCAATGAAGCCTTGCTACATGCGGGCGTGGCAAACAATGTCAAAGTCAATATTGACTACGTGGATGCCGAAAAACTTGAAAATGATGATAGCCTGTTTGAGTATATTAAAGCTGCCGATGCTGTGCTTGTTCCTGGTGGATTCGGTGAGCGCGGCACCTTGGGTAAAATGAAAGCAATTCGCTATGCCCGCGAAAACAATGTGCCTTATTTGGGAATTTGTTTGGGAATGCAATTAGCCGTCATTGAGTTTGCGCGCAATGTATTAGGTCTTGACGCCAACTCAACAGAGTTTGATAAAAAAACCAAAGCGCCATTGATTGGTTTGATTACAGAATGGTTTGATGAAAAAGGTGAACTACAAGTGCGTAGTGACGCCTCGGACTTAGGCGGTACTATGCGTTTGGGTGCCCAAAAAGCCGAGCTTGTGGAAGACAGCAAACTGCGCCAAATCTATGGCAGCCCTGTGATTACTGAGCGCCATCGTCACCGCTATGAAATGAATGGTCGCTATATTGAACAGCTGGAAAATGCCGGCATGAAAATTTCTGGTTATTCAGCCAAACAGCATTTGGTCGAGTCAGTAGAAATTGCCAATCATCCTTGGTATGTGGCGGTACAATTCCATCCAGAATTTACCAGCCAGCCACGCGGTGGTCATCCATTGTTCAATAGCTTTGTTGCAGCGGCGAAACAAACCAAAAAATAGTATTTATAATGCACAACAAAACCATCTGCTACAGGTGGTTTTTTTTTAGCCATTGCCTATAGCCAATTATGCTATAGTGACAATCAATAAAAACTTTGACAACATACTGAGAGCCCTATGACAGCTAACTTACCGACACCACAATCCCATATTCAGCTCAATGATATCACCATCGGCAATGATCAACCGTTTGTGCTGTTTGGCGGCATGAATGTACTAGAAAGTAAAGACTTGGCATTTGAAATTGCTGAAAGCTATATTGAAATCTGTAAGCGCTTAAATATCGGCTATGTGTTTAAGGCAAGTTTTGATAAAGCCAATCGCTCAAGCTTGTACTCGTTTCGCGGTCCAGGTCTGGAAAAAGGTATCGAATGGCTACACGATATCAAAAAAACCTTCAATGTGCCCATTATCACTGACGTACACGAACCGTACCAAGCTGAGCCTGTGGCAGCCGTGGCGGATATTATCCAGTTGCCCGCGTTTTTGAGTCGCCAAACTGACTTGGTAGCAGCGATGGCAAAAACCGGTGCGATTATTAATGTCAAAAAAGCACAGTTTTTGGCACCCCATGAGATGAAACATATCATCAATAAATGCCTTGAAGCCGGTAATGATAAAATCATCTTGTGCGAGCGTGGCAGCGCGTTTGGTTATAACAATCTCGTTGTCGATATGCTTGGCTTTGACACTATGAAAAAAATGCAGGTTCCCGTGTTTTTTGATGTGACCCATAGCCTTCAGCAGCCGGGTGCGCGTGCAGATAGTGCAGGCGGTCGCCGAGAACAGATTACCACGTTAGCACGCGCTGGCATGGCAACAGGATTGGCAGGGTTATTTTTGGAAGCGCATCCAAATCCTGATGTTGCCAAATGCGATGGTCCTTGTGCGCTGCGGCTGAGTCAGCTTGAGCCGTTTTTAGCCCAGTTAAAACAGCTTGATACCTTAGTCAAAGGGTTTGAGGTGTTAGATACCCACTAATTTTTACGCAAGTTTTAAACACAAATTTGCAACGCCTTGTTATTAAAATGCTATCAATCAATAACGAGGCTTTTTTTTGGCTATGTTATAGTGCTAGATTACAGGACTAGAAAAATATTTTATCACCCACCGCATAAATACAGGAATAACCATGGCAATTCAAACAGTCGCGTATGATTTAAAAGG
The DNA here is from genome assembly GCF_032017465.1 of Moraxella sp. CTOTU47616. NCBI lineage: Bacteria > Pseudomonadati > Pseudomonadota > Gammaproteobacteria > Moraxellales > Moraxellaceae > Moraxella > Moraxella sp. CTOTU47616. Next base: position 44,866 of record NZ_DALZPU010000004.1, on the reverse strand, counting down.
CATTAATGACCCTGCAGGCTATGAGGAAGTCATGAAAGCTCTAACCACCATCGGCGGGGTGCAGGCAGTACATCTTGAGCCTGAAAATCATCGCGTGATTGTCAGCTTTGATGATACCCAGACATCAGTTTTTGCCTTCAAAGCTGCGCTGACCAATGTCGACTATATTACCGAGCCGTTCCCGATTGAAGCACCTGCCAACCCTGCCAACAATCGCACTTTAGCGGGTGATTTGGCAAAAGATGGTAGACTTTCCTAAATTGTTTGTTCATTAGCTATGCTCGGTGCGGCAAGTGTGCTTGGTCACTGAATCATCTTGTACACCATCTTGTAAACCCTCTAGAATGCTACAGGTAGGCGAGCCATCTCCCAAACAACTATCGTGCCATCCTTGCAGGGTGGCTTTCATTGATTGTAACCGCTGTATTTTATCGTTTAGTTCATCGATGTGATTGCGCGTTAATTCTTTGACTTTGGCATTGCTTCGCTGCTTGTTGTCTTGTAGAGCCAATAACGCTTCAATCTGCGCTAACGAAAATCCCACATCACGGGCATGTTTGATAAATTTTAGACGCTGTAATTGGGTATCGGTAAAAACACGGTAACCACTGTCCGTGCGCTGAATGGTCTGTAATAAACCGAGTTTTTCGTACTCACGAATTTGCCTAGGTGATAATTCAGTCAATTTAGCGACTTCATTAATATTCATTTTTTGCTTGACCTTGACCTAATGTTAAGGTTTATAGTAATACCACAGTGTGATAAATCAATCTTTTTTTTCAAAGAACCTAAAAAAGCAACCTGAAGGATATGAATATGAATAACATCGTGGGTTTGCCATGGGTGGTGGCATTGGCGCTAGGTATGACAGCTTGTACAAAAAATGACACTACCCAAACTGCAGCGACAGCATCAAGTAGCCATGCTACAAGTACCAATTCGAAAAGTACCCATGCGAGCATGACCCAAACCCAGTCAATGCATCATATGGCTCCGGCAGCGGATACGCAGTCACAATCACAGCCGCCTCATATCATGGCTTATATGGATATCATGAATAAAATGCACCAAGCCATGTCAGCAGGGATGCAAGCTAAGAATGCCGATGTGGGATTTGCCAAAGGCATGATACCGCATCATGAAGGCGCAATTGCGATGGCAAAAGTGGAGCTGCAATATGGCAAAGATGCCGAGATGAAAGCCCTTGCGCAAAAAATCGTCGATGCCCAGCAAAGTGAAATCAAATATATGCAAGCTTGGTTAGCCAAAAACGAAGACAGTCAACCAGCCGCGAGCAATGCCAAAGAAATAACGCAAGCCTATCAGCAAAAAGCCATGGGCAACCACGATGCCATGATGCAAGGAATTATGGACGCCAATCCTGATATCGCCTTTGCCAAGGGTATGATACCGCATCACCAAGGCGCGATTGATATGGCAACGATAGAACAAACCTATGGTAAAAATCCAGCGATGCTAGCACTCGCCAAGCAGATTAAACAAGCGCAAACGCCAGAAATCAAACAAATGCAAGACTGGCTTAGCAAACAAGCCCATTAATTAAAAAAATAGCCACGTAAACGTAAAAAAGGAGCGTAGTATGACAACCCAAACCATCACCTTAAATATCCAAGGCATGACTTGTGGCGGCTGCGTCAAAAGCGTAACCAATGCCCTCAACCAAGTGGCAGGGGTGCAATCTGTCGATGTCAGCCTTGATCATAACAACGCAACCATCAGCTTTGATGACAGCCAAGTACAACAAAGCACGCTTAAAGAAGCGATTGAAGACGCTGGCTTTGACGTAGTATAACGACGCCACGCAAAGACAATGTACAAGACAGACACTATCATGACTACCCAATCGATACACGCGTCAGACAACGCCCATACCGAGCAAATCATTCTTGATATCGATGGCATGACTTGTCAAGCCTGTGCCAGCCGCATCGAAAAAGTGCTCAATAAAAAGCCTGCGATAGTGCAAGCCAATGTCAACTATGCCAATGAAGTGGCGCAGGTGCAGTTTGATGCCTCACAAACCAACGCCGAGCAGATTGTAGAATGGGTGAAAAAGACAGGCTATGAGGCAAAAGTACAGCCGCAGAACGCGCTATTTGCGCATGAAGCCCATGAGCAGAAAGTGCCCTACAACTTGATTGCGGTTTGGATTTGCTTGCTGCCTTTTTTGATTGGTATGGCAGGCATGATGATGGGCAGCCACGCGCTGATGCCGCCGCTGTGGCTACAATTTGTGTTGGCAACTATCGTACAGTTTGGCTTGGCGATACCGTTTTATAAAAGTGCGTGGGCGAGTATCAAAGGCGGTCTTGCCAATATGGACGTGCTGGTAGTGCTTGGCACACTGACAATTTGGGCGTATTCAACCTATAGTTGGTTGAGCTATCTGCAAACCACAGCCCAAATGGGGCATGATGGGATGGCGCATAGCATGCCCCATGTGTATTTTGAAGCCAGCGTGATGGTGATTGCCTTTGTCAAAATGGGCAAGTACCTAGAAGCCCGTACCAAAAAACATAGCCTAAATAGCATCAATTTGCTATTAGCGCTCACCCCTGAGCAAGTGGAAGTTAAAAACCCCAATCCACAAAGCCAAGATGAGCAGTGGCAAACCCTGCCCCTTGAGCAAGTCACGGCCGGTCAAATTTTACGTGCTAAAGCAGGTACTCGCATTGCCACGGATGGCATCGTCACCGCTGGCGAAGGCTGGTGTGATGAAAGCCATTTGACGGGTGAATCAGTGCCCCTGTCTAAACATATTGGCAGTACGGTGCTGGCAGGTGCCATGGTAGAAAACGGCAGCTTTGAATACCAAGTCACCGCCAAAGGCAGTCAAACACGGCTTGGCGATATGATACAAGCGCTCAACGACGCCCAAGGCAGTAAAGCCCATATCGCCCGTATCGCCGATAAAGTCGCGGGGATTTTTGTGCCGGTGGTGGTTGCCATCGCTTTGTTGACTTTTTTTGCCAATTATTGGTTCTTAGGCGCGTTTGACACGGCACTCATGCGCGCGGTGGCGGTGCTCGTGATTGCTTGCCCCTGTGCATTGGGACTGGCGACGCCGGCAGCCATCATGGCGGGCATGGGTGTGGCAGCACGCTCAGGGGTTTGGTTTAAAGATGCGCAAGCCTTAGAAGCGGCAGGTGCAATTGATACGGTAGTATTCGATAAGACAGGCACCATCACCCAAGGTAAACCCCAATTATCTGCATCGTACCTGATAGATGACAATCTAAAGCTGTTTAACTTAGATAAAGCAGCTCTGCTGCAGCTCGTTGCCAGTGTCGAACGTCATGCGAACCACCCGCTTGCGACCACGCTAGTGAACTATGCTGAAACCTACAATAAACAGACCGATACGCCTCAAAGTCCAGCAGCATTTACCATAAGCCATGTAGAGACAGTGCTCGGGCAGGGGATACAGGCACAGGTAGCCACGATTGGGCGGGTGAAAATCGGCACGCCAAGTTTTGCCAATCTTCAGTTGCCTGCAGCGACTATCCAAGCCAATCCCGTTTGGCAAATTGCCAGTCAAGTGGCGGTAAGTATCAATAACACCCCTGTGGCAGCCTTTGCGTTGGCCGACGAGCTTAAACAAGACAGTGTAAAGGTGATTGCGTCGCTGCAAGCCCATCATCTAGATGTAGTAGTGATGAGTGGTGACAAGCAATCGGTGGTGGATTATATAGGTCAGCAGATTAACGCCAGTAAGGCACTTGGCGAGCTGTCGCCACGTGACAAAGCGCAGCGCATTGATGAATGGCAACAACAAGGCAAAAAAGTAGCAATGGTAGGCGATGGGGTGAATGATGCGCCTGCAATGGCAACAGCGACCGCAAGTTTTGCGGTAGAAGGCGCAACCGATATTGCCAAACATAGCGCCACGGCAAGGCTAATGGGCGAGTCGCTCAAACATGTCGATTATGCGGTCACAATTGCCCGCGCAACCCTGCTTAATATTAAGCAAAACCTATTTTTTGCGTTTATCTATAATTGCCTTGGTATACCGTTAGCAGCGTTTGGGCTACTCAATCCGATGATTGCGGCCGCGGCGATGGCACTGAGCTCGATTTCTGTACTACTCAATGCGCTGCGATTGACTCGATTTAAAGTGTCACATTAGCCATACTTTATCGACTTTGCAATTAATTTTAGGTTGTGGCTGTAGCGCTGCATAAGAATATTCACCCCCACCAACGGACATAGTATCGCCTAAACGGTATTTGGTTTTTCTTATAGTTAGAATTTGGTTTTGCGCATCCCAGCTCGTGGTTTCGGCTGGAAAAACAACCGCTTGATCACCTATCATCAAGCAATTATCTTTTAAGTTAAGTGGACCCGTCAGTTTTGCCATCGGTGCAATACGATAACCTTCTTTAGTAAGAACGCTAGGCATAACAACTAAAGGGCTAGAAAGATTAGGCTTATTTATATCAAGTGATTTTTTGACTTCAGGATGAGTAATGACCGTTGGTGGTGGGTTTGATAAAATTTTTGATTGACAACCCAACAAAATCAGCGGCAAAAAAGTGCATAAGGTTGTGATGGATAAAGAGGTTTTAATCATTACGATTTTCGCTTATATGAGTAGATATTTATTACGATGAGTCTAACAAAATATGGTTTTCTATCCTACTAAAAAAACTTACCAAAATATGCTATTATGGCGAAAATTTTACTTTTACTGAATAAAAACAGGAAACGCCATGTACGCTGAAGAAACCACCACCAATAACCAAATCAAAGATATCATTGCCCGCGAAATTTTGGACTCACGCGGCAACCCAACCATTGAAGCCGATGTGATTTTAGCGGATGGTACTATCGGTCGTGCAGCAGCACCATCGGGGGCATCGACAGGTTCACGTGAAGCGCTTGAGCTGCGTGATGGTGATGCATCACGCTATCTGGGTAAAGGGGTCAAAAAAGCCGTTGCCAACGTCAACAGTGAAATTCGTTCATCACTGGTTGATATGGATGTATCAAAACAACAAGACATTGACAACAAATTATTAGCGCTTGATGGCACAGAAAACAAAGAAAAATTGGGCGCCAATGCGACCTTAGCGGTATCTTTAGCAGCAGCCCGTGCCGCCGCACAATCACAAAAACTGCCACTTCACCAGTACATTGCCAACCTACGTGGGCAAACGTCACTATCAATGCCGGTGCCGATGATGAACATCCTAAATGGTGGTGCCCACGCGGACAACACCGTTGATATCCAAGAGTTTATGATTGAGCCTGTTAATTTTACCAGCTTCGGTGAAGCGTTGCGTGCGGGTACAGAAGTGTTCCACAGCCTAAAATCTGTGCTAAAAAAACAAGGCTTAAATACCGCGGTCGGTGATGAAGGCGGTTTTGCACCAAACTTACGCTCAAACGAAGAAGCGATTACAGTCATCATGCAAGCGATTGAGCAAGCAGGGTATACCGCAGGTAAAGACATTTACTTAGCGCTTGATTGTGCCGCATCAGAGTTCTACCATAAAAATGAGCAAGGGAACGGTCAATACGTACTTGAAGGCGAAGGCAATAAAGCCTTTAGTTCAGAAGGTTTTGCGGATTATTTAGCAGGTCTTGTGAGCCAATACCCAATTATCTCGATTGAAGATGGTCTAGATGAAAGCGATTGGGATGGCTGGGCGTACTTAACGCAAAAATTGGGCGACAAAGTACAGCTCGTGGGCGACGATTTGTTTGTCACCAACCCAAAAATCCTACAAGAAGGTATCGACAAACATATTGCCAATGCGATTTTGATTAAATTTAACCAAATCGGCACGTTATCAGAAACCTTAGACGCCATTTATCTAGCGAAGAAAAATGGCTATGCCACCGTCATCTCACACCGCTCAGGTGAGACTGAAGACAGCACCATCGCTGACTTAGCCGTGGGGACAGCTGCAGGTCAAATCAAAACAGGCTCACTGTGCCGTTCTGACCGTGTTGCCAAATACAACCAACTGCTTCGTATCGAGCAGATGGTCACTGCAAGCTACCACGGTGCTGACGAGTTTATCGGTTTACGTAACCCAAAAGCCTAACTTTAAAAGCCTAACTTTAAAAGCTTAGCGCCAAAAGCTTAAATCCAAAAGCTTAAATATTAGAGCTTGATAAAGCATTGAAGTGATAAAAACCTTAACCCATGACATTGAATTTGCTACAATGCGTGGGTTAAGGTTTTTTTATGCCAAAAGTTTTTATTATTGAGTGCTGTCATGACTTATTTGCGTCAACTGTTTATGATTATTTTTGCGGTGATTGTGTTGTTATGTCTACAATACCAGTATTGGTTTGGCACCAATGGTCGGGGCGATTTGGCAGCGTTAAATAAACAAATCAGCGAACAGCAATCCATCAATACCGATCAGCAAAAAGCCAATGAGGTATTGCTTGCCGATGTCAAAGACTTAAAAAACGGACTTGAAGCGGTGGAAGAACACGCTCGCTCCGATTTAGGTTTAATCAAACAAGGCGAAACTTTTGTGCAAATGTCGACCGCTAGCAGTGTGTACAGTACCGATGTGGTCACACCGACCGCCCACAATACCGCCACCCCTCACCCATAAAAGCATAAAAACTGCCAAAGTTATATTTGTCTCAATTTTTACTGTCAACTGTTTACTTTATTGTTGAAAAGACGCCATGTCAGAACTTAGCACAATACCTGCCAATTTATCTAACAACCTTACGATTGACGTCGTGGTCGTCGCTGCAGGCGTTGGCAAACGCTTTGGTAGTCAGATGCCAAAACAGTACACCCATATTGGCAGTCAGACGGTGCTACAACACAGCATAGCGGCGCTAAGCAAAGTTCACCAGCTAAGCAGTTGCTATTTGGTAATTTCTGAAGAAGACACGATTGCCAAAACACTTAACTTTAGCATGCCAATCGAGTGGGTGATAGGTGGCAAGGAGCGAATGAATTCGGTGTTTAACGCCGTGCAAACGATTTGGCAACAATATCAAAATCCATTGAGTGACAAGGCTTTTAATGATAAGGCCTTCAGTGAAAAAGCTAGTCATCATGCGTATGATAATCATTGGGTGCTGATTCATGATGCTGCGCGTCCTTGTGTCAATCCGAGCGATATAGAAAAATTGATCACACAGACCACACAGCAATTTTCGCAACAGTCGGCGGGTGGCTTATTAGCAGTACCGGTGCGTGATACGGTCAAACAAATCATCCATTCACAAGACCAAGTGTTGGCACAAAAAACGCTTGATCGCAGTCAGTTGTGGTTAGCACAAACCCCGCAGATTTTTCCATTGCCAACACTGTATGATTATCTAATCCAAGCCATTGAGCAAACGATTGCGTTTACCGATGAAGCCAGTTTATTTGAGCATTTTGGCAAACAGCCGTTATTGGTGGAAGGCAGTCATAGCAATATCAAATTGACGTTTCCAGAGGATTTGCAGTTTGCGCAGGTGTATTTGGCAAAACCTTAGCAAAAATGGCTTTGCAACAAATTGAGGTTACCGCTAAAAACCGCATAAGAAAAGAAGCCCATAACAAAAAAAGCGCACGAGCAAAAAACGGCAATGAGAATTTATAAAGCCACAAAAACAAAAAAGCCATACTAAATTAGTATGGCTTTTTAACTGTATTTTCTAGTGGTAACACTAAAAAAATTGGCGTCCCCACGGGGATTCGAACCCCGGTTACCGCCGTGAAAGGGCGATGTCCTAGGCCTCTAGACGATGGGGACACTAGCACGCTTAGTTTATAGCGTGACCTCGACCGCTTTCACCGTTAATGTCGAAGTGGAGCGTATAATATATATTTTTATTTTTGCCGTCAACTGTTTTTTATGTATTTTTTTATATTTTTAACAATTAGCCCATCATACGTTGACCCATGATACTTGGTAAAGCGGCATGAAAAGCGCATTAGCCAACTAATGCGCTTAATTACAGTGTTTTCTAAAAAGTGTTGTCTAAAAATTTCACACCGTGCTTATGAGTGATTTTTCTGATGCGACTTAGGTGTTGTATGAGCACGCGTCGTATGAGATTGCGGCGGCAGCTTAGCGGCTTTATTTTTTAAGTGATAGCGAATCCAAAAATGGGTTACGATGCTAATCACAATCGATAAACTGATAAAACCTAAAATGGTCATCCAGATTTGACTATCTACTTGCATACTTGATCCTTGTGAGACAATCTAAGTTAACGCTGATTATCGATGCGCTGGCTATCAATACTTTGATTAGCTCCCATTGTTTGATTACGAATCGCATCATCGCGCTGTTTTTTCTTGAGTCGGAACGTTAGCCATAAATATGTTAATATGCCTAAGATTACGGCAGCAATCATATACATAATAATAGTAGTCCAAATACTGTTATCTACGCCCATGAAAGTGTCCTTTTTATTATTGTTAGCATTAGTGTAACAGGTTTTAACAGCTATTTTACGTCATTCACGTAATGATGTGTGGTAGCGATGTTACTGGCTATTTTCAAACACTGTAATAAGCGTCTACAAAAGTACTTTTTTTCACTTTTTCATATTTTTACGTTAAGATAATTGTCTAAAAAACGCTTTGGCAACTGACACGGTTGCAGCAAGGAAAATAATTATGAAAGTAGTCATCAGTGACGGCATCGAATACGCCCTAAATCTTAATTATCGTACCATCGATATTGAATCGACCGACTATACCAATATTGCAGCAATTGTGGTCACGATGACAGACCTGCCGCGTGTGTATCAAGATATTGAAGATTTGGGGTTTGCTATTCCGATATTTGTGGCGATTGAATATGGTGATGTAGTGCCTGATGAATGGCTACCCAATGTGTATGGTGTGCTAGAGCTGGCAGATGATCAAAAGTTTTATAACGGCCAATTGGTCAATGCGGCAGCGGCGGATTACATCGCCACCCTCGATCCGCCTTTTTTCCAAGCCTTGATGGACTACACCGACTATGGCAATGCGGCGTTTGACTGTCCTGGGCACCAAGGCGGACAGTTTTTTCGTAAGCATCCTTCGGGCAGACGCTTTTATTTATACTTTGGGGAAACGCTGTTTCGTGCCGACTCCTGTAATGCCGATGTCCGTCTTGGCGATTTGCTAATTCATGAAGGACCAGCTTTTGAGGCACAAGCGCATGCGGCGAAAGTTTTTAATGCGGATAAAACCTACTTTGTGCTCAACGGTACTTCCTCTTCCAATAAAATTGCGATTGGTGCCTTAGTGGCGCATGGTGATTTGGTGCTGTTTGACCGTAACAATCACAAATCTGTGTACCAAGGCGCCTTAACCATGGCAGGTGGTACGCCTGTGTATTTAGAGACCGACCGCAATGCTTATGGTTTGATTGGCGGCATTCCTGCCCATTGTTTTGATGAAGCCGAAATCCGTGAGCGTATTCGTGAAGTTGCGCCCGATAAAGCCGATGATGCCCGCCCATTTCGCTTGGCGGTAATTCAGCTGGGCACGTATGATGGCACTATTTATAACGCCCGCCAAGTGGTGGATCGCATCGGGCATCTGTGTGACTATATTTTGTTTGACAGTGCTTGGGTGGGTTATGAGCAGTTTATCCCGATGATGCGTGATTGCTCGCCACTGCTGCTTGAGCTCGGTGAAAATGATCCTGGGATTTTGGTCACCCAATCGGTACACAAGCAACAAGCTGGCTTTTCTCAAGCCTCACAAATCCATAAAAAAGATAACCATATCAGCGGGCAAGCCCGTTATGTCAATCATAAACGCTTTAACAACTCGTTTATGATGCACGTGTCGACCTCGCCGTTTTACCCGTTGTTTGCCTCACTTGATGTCAATGCCAAAATGCATGAAGGTAAAGCCGGTCAGCGCATGTGGCATGAGTGTGTCATCGGCGGTATCGAAGCTCGTAAAATGCTGCTAGACACTTGTACCATGATTTTGCCGTTTGTTCCGCCTACAGTAGATGGGCAAGCTTGGCAAGACTACGATACTGAAACCATTGCCCATGATATTCGTTTTTTCCGCTTTGAGGCAGGGGCGCGTTGGCATGATTTTCAGCATTATGCCGATGACCAATACTTTATCGACCCCTGTAAATTACTACTGACCACGCCAGGCATTGATATGCAAACCGGTGAGTATGAAGACACAGGGATTCCTGCCGCGATTTTGGCGCATTATCTGCGTGAAAGCTCGGTCATTCCAGAAAAAGCCGATTTAAACTCGATTTTATTCTTACTGACGCCTGCCGAAACCTTGGCAAAATTCCAGCACTTGGTCGCCCGTATTGTCAGTTTTGAAAAGCACATTCGCGAAAACAGCCCCGTCACCCAGGTGTTACCGACACTGGCTAAGGCATACCCGCAGTACCGCAAACTCACCATCAATGAACTTTGCCAACTCATGCATAACTTCTATGCCAAGCATCAGCTGAACAAACGACAAAAACAAATGTTTGAGCGCGAACATCGTCCCAAGGTTGCTATAAGCGCATTTGATGCCCATAACGCCTTTATCCGTAATGATGTCGAGCTGGTATCGCTGCATGACATCAAAGGCAGAATCGCCATGGAAGGTGCACTACCGTATCCACCAGGGGTGTACTGTATTGTACCTGGGGAAGTGTGGGATGGGGCGGTGCTTGATTACTTCTTGGCATTGCAAGAAGGGGTTAATCGCTTGCCAGGCTTTGAGCCAGAAGTGCAGGGCGTGTACTGGGAGTATGACGACCAAGGTAAAAAGATTGCCTACGCCTATGTGTTAAAACAGTCTCACTAAATTTGATTGACGGTTTTTGATTCATAGGCTTTCTCTTTGAGGTCTATATTTGGCGCGTTTGCAGCAGTAACCAATGGCGCAAAAATTGGTCTGTGTAGATGGGTGCGATGTTATTTAATTAAATGATAATCATTATTATTTACATTATCAATCTATTATTGGATAATGACGGCTCAATTTTTTAAGAGGCAGTCAAACAATGACAATGAAAGATTTTCGTATCTACATGAGGCTTGGGCACCGCTATGTTGGATTCTTTATGGTTGGCATTATGCTCGTCTATTCGCTAAGTGGCATGTTGCTGGTATTTCGCGACACTGATTTTTTAAAATCTTCAAAAACTGTCAAGCAAGTCGTGGCAACCAATCTTGATGAGAAAAATTTAGCCAAAACCTTAAAAATGAAAAACATCGATTTTAGGGAGCAGCAGGGTGATATACAGCTTTTTAAAGATGGACAGTACAATAGTAAAACCGGTGAGGTGACTTATACCAGCAAAAAGCTGCCTGTGGTATTAGATAAAATGGTGAATTTTCATAAAGCGCCCTCTAAAGGTAGTATGGGTGGGCTCAATGTATTGTTTGGCTTGAGTTTATTATTTTTTGTGGTATCGAGTTTATTTTTATTCACTCCAAGCTCCAAAATTTTTAAGCGTGGCTTGGCATTTGTGGCGGTGGGAGCGATTATGTCGGTGATTTTGCTGCTGTTGTAAATAAACCTACTAACAAATTTGATAGGGTAGCGCCTGATGGCATAAACCCTATTGCGATATTGGGTGCAATGGCTATGCCGCCATTGATTCACTGCGATGGCTTCACCGAGATGGATTTACTTTAGTTTTGCCACAAAAAGTTTTTTAGCAGCGTTTTGGCGCCTTCGGTGGCGAAGGATTCTGGGTGATATTGCACCCCTTGAATCGGATAATCACGGTGGCGAATGCCCATGATTTCATCGCCTGCTAGACTGGCATCTTTGAGATTTTTATCACTATGTTGCTCACTAGACACCACGCTGGTCACTACCAAACAATCGGGGAGTGAGGCGGCGTCGACCATCAGTGAATGATAACGCATGATGTCAAGCTGCTGTGGCAAACCTTGATACACGCCTTGACCATCGTGGCGAATCGGTGACGTCTTGCCATGCATGGGCACATTGGCTCGCACCACTTGACCACCAAAAAAATGCGCAATGCCCTGCATGCCAAGACACACGCCTAGTAGCGGTATAGTTTTGCCAAGCTCAGTAATGACCTCACCACACACGCCAAAATACGCAGGGTCATCGGGCGAACCTGGACCTGGGGAGATGATAATGCGGTCAGGATTCATGGCTTTGACGTCATCTAGCGTGATTTCGTTGTTGCGTTTGACCGTGACCTGAAAAGCACCTGGATATTCAGAGGATAGGATTTCACCAATATATTGGTATAGGTTAAAGGTAAAAGAATCGTAGTTATCAATAATTAACACTTGCATAGTCAACTCTAAAAATAGGTTTGGCGGTTATTCTAAACGTTTAAAATACTGCTGATATACATCGCTATCATACGTATCTAGTTGCCGTATCGTCATGATGGAGCAGACTTTACTGCACTGGCGCAAAATTGGACAGTACAACTTTCATCGCAGACAGTTTTCGTACGATTTCTTCATATTCGTCTTCAGGGTTGGAGTCATATACATTGCCGCCGCAAGTTTGCGCATACGCTTTTTCGCCATTGATAAACAGCGAGCGAATCGGGATAGCAAAAATACAATCCCCATTAAAACAAAACTGACCGAGTGCGCCACCGTAAGCGCCGCGACCGTCGGGTTCTAGGGTATTTATAATTTTCATCGCTTCAATTTTGGGTGCGCCCGATAGCGTGCCTGCGGGAAAATTACTGGCAAGCGCGGTGAACATATCATGATTAGGGTCAAGAATACCGACGATTTCACTGGAGATATGCTGGACATGTGAAAAGCGCTTGATATCCATTAAGTTACGCACTTTTACCGTCCCAAAGCGTGCCACCCGCCCGATATCATTACGATGCAAGTCCACCAACATATTATGTTCAGCGATTTCTTTGGGGTCATTGAGCAAGGCGCGCGCTAATTGGCGATCTTCGGTCTCATCCTTGCCGCGTTTGGTGGTGCCCGCCAGTGGGAAGGTTTCCATCTCACCATTGCGCAATCGGAACAACAACTCAGGCGATGCGCCGATGATTTTTTGGGCGCCAAATTTGACATAGTACATATGCGGTGACGGGTTGACTTCGCGCAGTTTACTATAAATTGGCATGGTGTCGCCTTGGATGCGATAATGCGACTTGAAACCCACTTCACACTGGAAAATCAGCCCAGCTTTAATGTCTTCTTTGACTTTCATCACTGCTGCCGCATGTTGCTCGCGGTTCATCCCATCGCCCAAATGCTCAGCAGTGGGCTCGGTATAGTCAGGCGAAATAGCATTCAATAATGACTTGATTTCGTCAATACGATTGCTTTGGTGGTCGGTATCGTAATAATAATAAAAAATTTCACCGGTCATCTTATCAAGGCTTAACCCATCTAAGTACACCCCGAATTTGAACGGCTCGAAATCATCACTGGTTTGAATATTAAGGCTCGGCTCAAAAAAATTGACACTATCAAATCCCAAAAAACCGACCAATCCGCCGGTATGGCTACGTGAAATCACATGTTGTGGGGTGATTTCGCGCAGTAGTTGGTAAGGATTGTCACAGGTATAATCCGTGCTTTCCCCCGTGCGATTGTTGGTGATAGTCAAGGTATGGCGGTCTTTTGCCAACACCGTCATCGCAGGGTCAAAGCCGATGGCGTGATGACGTGAGATATAGCTTTCTTCGCCCAACGATTCTAGTAAAAAACAGGTAGCATATTTGGCTTCGATGCGTTTAAAGAGTTCAAAAAAATCAATGTCTTGTGCAAGTTTAATCAAGTTTGGTTTGCTGGCAAGGGCGATTTTGGGCGGTTTGGCGTGTGTAGTCATCATAGTGTCTTAAATTTATAATATGCTAAATTTACAGTGTCTTAAATTTATAACGGCTTAAATTTTAATCGATGTTTCAGTGTTCTAGTATGATGATACATTGTAATCAGATTAACCCCTGCTTGCAACTCTTTTATGGCATCACAGTTATTTTCTCACGGATTTTCATCGCCCTTCTACGCACCCCAAAGTATGTCACCCAAAAGTATGCTACTGTGATGGGCTTATTTACGCTTGAAGCCATTATCACGAATTTATAGGTTCAAATGACTCAGATTTGGCAATAATTGGTTGATATCGTGTTGACCATACGCTTTGGCGCCCCGTGATACGGTTGCAATGCCCACCCCCAAGCGCTCAGCGATTTCGCGTTGTGGTAGCGCTTGCTGGAACAAGGCAAAAATCTGGATGCGATTGGCGATTTCTTTTTGTTCTTTTTCAGTCAGTAGCGCTGCCAAAATTTCGCGGATAAAGTCACTATCATCAGTTTGGCTCAGTAGCTCAACCAAATAATCATAGGCGGGTAGTGGTGATGGCGAAGTGTGCGGCATAGTAGGTTTTTTTTGAGTAAAAGATAACAAGTAAAGCATTTCAGTGTTCTAGTATAGTGATACATTTTACGGGGTTTAGCAAGTGAACTCAATCGATTTTTATCCCTTTAGAAAACTCAATAGGTGCGATAACTGGTTACGTTTGATTACAAAAGCGCAAATAACTGAATATTTAATCAAAGCTTAGTCGACACAAAGTCGCTTTAGCGAGGTTGTATAATGTGGTTATAATAAAATTGCTTAGTTAGAAATCTAACTGAGTTTATTAATTATGAACAATGACTATCAATCATAATTTTATAACCGCGCCGTTGTCTTTAGTTATTGTGTAGCAGTCTTAATGGGCAATTAAGAATGGGCAGTTAAGATCAATGTCAAAAGGTAGCAGCGCGGTTTAAAGAGTTAGCTAACGCTAATGTTATTCAATACTAATCTTATTCAAAATAGGGCACTTCATTATGACAACCAACGCTAAGAACAACAGTGATTTTTTGAAAAATATGGTTTTTAAAAAGGTCGATCACCAACCACAGCGCGCGGATTATCAATCTCATCAACCTGGCAATTCGATGCCGTTTAGCGATGCCCGTGGTAACTATCAGCGTAATATCGGCTTTGATACCGGACGTTTCAAAGACAGTAAAGTCTATATCGTCGGCGGCGGTATTGGCGGTCTGGCAGCGGCGTATTATTTTATCCGAGATGCCCATATCCCAGGCGAGAACATTACCTTTTTAGAAGAATTAGCGGTGCAAGGCGGCTCACTCGATGGCGCTGGTAATGCCAAAGACGGTTATATCATGCGCGGTGGTCGTGAAATGATTACCACCTATGAGAATTTTTGGGATATGTTCCAAGATATACCGGCGCTAGAGTTACCAGAGCCTTATTCAGTCCTTGATGAATACCGCTTGATTAATGACAATGATCCCAACTATTCTAAAGCACGGTTGATTCATAACAAAGGTGACATCAAAGATTTTCACAAGTTTAATCTCAATAAAGCCGACCAACTTGCTATTGTCCGTTTATTACTAAAAAATCAAGACGAACTCGATAATCTCACCATCGAAGATTACTTTAGCCAAAGTTTTTTGGACAGTAATTTTTGGACGCTATGGCGTAGTATGTTTGCTTTTGAAAACTGGCACAGCTTACTTGAGTGCAAGCTTTATATGCACCGGTTTTTGGAAGCCTTAGATGGTATCAAAGATATGTCGACCTTGTTATTTGCCAAATACAACCAATACGACAGCTTTGTGGTACCTGCGCAAAAATTTTTAATTAATAAAGGCGTCAAACTACAAAGTGACACGTTAGTGACAGCGGTTGATTTTGAGCAGCAAGGCGACAAAAAAATCGTTAAAGGGCTGACAACCACCCAACATGGTCAACAAGTCCATATCCCTGTACGGGACAATGATTTTGTGATTATTACCACAGGGTCAATGACGGAAGATACGCGCTATGGCACCAGTGACACTGCGCCTGATATCCGTCTAACTGATGATACAATGGGAAAAACAAAAGGCTGGGTACTATGGAATGACCTTGCCAAACAATCCGCTGTGTTTGGTCGTCCAGAAAAATTTAACCGCCATGTGCCCAAATCTGCCTGGATGTCAGCAACATTAACTTGCAAAGACTCGGCGCTTTTGCGCAAAATCAGCGAAAAATACTGTGTCAATCCGCCGCTATCAGGCAAAACAGTCACAGGCGGTATTGTTACCATCACCGATTCCAACTGGCTTATGAGCTTTACTATTAACCGCCAACCGCAATTTCTTGACCAACCTAAAGACGTGGTGGTGATATGGGTGTATGGGCTATTGATGGATAAAAAAGGCAACTATGTGCCAAAAACCATGCCAGAATGTACGGGGCATGAAATTGTGATGGAGCTGCTATACCACCTAGATTTGCTTGAGCAAAAAGATGATATTTTAGCCAATACCATCGCCAACACCGCCTATATGCCCTATATCACTTCGATGTTTATGCCACGTGCCAAAGGCGACCGTCCGCAAATTGTACCCGAAGGCTGCACCAATTTAGGTCTCATCGGTCAATTTGTTGAGACCAACAATGATGTGGTGTTCACCGTTGAAACTTCGGTACGCTCGGCGCGGGTCGCGGTGTACACGCTAACAGATTGTAATAAGCAAGTGCCTGATATCGTACCAACCCAATACGATATTCGCAACATACTCCGCTCTGCCAGTACACTCAACGATGACCAAGGCTTCATCGGGGAGGGCATACTGCGCCGAGTGCTCGCCAATACCTATTATGAGCACATCTTGCCACCCGTCGCCAAAAAAGCGCCCAAAGACAGCTCGTTGATGCAGACGCTTGCCGAGCAATTTGAAGTAGTCAAAGCCTTTTGGCATAAAGAAGGCCATAAAGATGAGCAAAAAGATGAGCAAAAAGCGCAGGATAAAAAATAAGCTTCGATAAACTTTTGTCCTTAAACCGAAAAATCCTCCTGACGCTAGGGGGATTTTTTATCAGCGAAATTTCCTTTGCGCCTAAAAACCCTATTTCGTAAAACGGTGGTTTCAAGTATATTAAAGGTAAAATCACACATCATAAGGAACAAGTGATGAAACTATACACCATGAATGCCCCGCCAAACCCGCGCAAGGTCGACTTATTGTTAAAAGTCAAAGAACTTGATATCAATGATATTCATAATTTACAAGTCATCAACGTGGATATTGGCAAAAATGAGCAAAACTCACCGGAGTTTTTGGCGGTCAATCCACTCGGGCTGTTGCCTGTATTAGTGCTTGATGATGGCACTGTGCTCAATGATTCACATGCCATTTGTGAATATCTGGATATTCGACTTGCAGGCAATGGTAAGCAAGTGATGGGCTCAGACCCTATACAACGCGCCAAAATCACCGCAATGTCACGCAATGCGGAGTTTCACGTGCTGTATAACATGATGCTGGCTTTCCAGCATGGGCATCCATCTCGCGCATTGATGGGAAACCAAGTGCCTGGTATGGCAGAAGAGAGCATCAACCGTGTCAAAAAAGCATTGCCGTACTTTGACAAGCTATTATCGAGTCATAAATACTTGCTCGGTGATAGACTCACCTTCGCTGATATCGTGTTGTATGTTGGCTTGGATTTTGGGCGAGTAATGAAGTTTAATCCCAAAGATGCCAGTGTAGTGGGTGAACATGTGGCACGTTTTTATGCGCAAATGAGTGAGCGTTTTGGTAAAAAATAACGGTTGTTGATATAAAAAAGGGCAAGCTAGATGCCCTTTTTTATTTGTAGTGGTTATTCATTGCTTTTATCCACCGTTTCTATTTACTGCTTTTATGCCTAGTTTTTTTCAATAGCGCTAGGGTTGTCATCATGACTGATTGTTAGCCATTAATGCACTGATGCCATCATATAGGGTGTCGTTGACCGGGGTGTCAATGCCATGCTTATCCCCCAATTCGCGAATCGTCCCTGCAAACAAATCAAGCTCACAGCGTCGCCCTGCTTTTAAATCCTGTCGCATCGAGGGCATGCCTTTGGGATCCAGCGCATCCATAATCGCCAACCATTTTTTGAAATCTTCCTCAGTTAAGGTTACGCCTTCAGCGTGTGCCACTGCCATCACTTCACGCATCGCGGCTTTGAACATGTCGCGCGCTTCACCCGCTTGTTGCACGGTATCAAAGGTGCCTTGATACAATGCCACGGTTTGATTGACGCCGGTATTTAACATCAATTTGCCCCACAGCTGGCGCGGCATGTCATCGCTTACTGAGTGCGGGAAATTGACTTGATTAAAGAGGGCATCGACTTGTTGCACGCGTGCGCGTTCAGCGTTATCAGTTGTCATCGCGCCAATGACCAATTGTCCATGATCGCGATAAATCAGTTGGCTAGCATTTTCCCCATTTTTTTCATGCGGCTCATTTTTCATGGCGTCCATTTGCTGCGCCACACAATACACAATGCGCTCGTCACCAAAGGCGTTTGCCAATACTTTTTCGCTGGCGATACCGTTGAGGGCAGAAACAATCAGCGTATTGGCGCCAAGTTGACTTTTGATGAGCGGTAACACCTCATGTAACTGATAAAATTTGGTACACACCATCACCAAATCGGCAGGACTTAGGTTTGAATGAGGGCTTTCATTTGGTGTGACATAGTTGAGTGTTAATGGCTCGCCATTTACCAATAAACCTTGCTGTTGGTAGCGGTTGACACGGTCAGTATCGGCGACGATACGCAAGTTCTCAAAAGGCATGTTTGGGGCTAATAGACTGGCAAATAACGCCCCTAATGAGCCAAATCCAACAATGGCAATAATCGGTGAATCGTTCATCTTTTTTCCTGTTATTTTGCGACATTGATTAAAGTTGTGATAAAGTTTAGCAGAAAATATAAGGCATGATAAAAAAGGAATCACAATGAAATTATTAAAAATGGCTGTGTTCATGGGTTGTTTATAGGCTGCTTATGAAAAATCAGCAACAAACTTTGCAAGAACTCATGCCAGCGTTTGAGCAAAGAATTGAAAAAATCACCCAATCAGCTCAAAAAACCACCCAAACCATTAACCATAAAGCAAGTAAGAAATAATGAATCTATCCAATGTTAACGATGCTTCATCTTCCCTAAACGGCGCATATTTTGTCACAGGTACCGACACCGAAATCGGTAAAACCACCACTACTGCGCAACTGGTCAAAAGCATGGCTGAACAAGGCAAAAGTGTATATGCCATCAAGCCAGTCACCGCAGGTCTAGAAACCGATGACAACGGGCAAACATATAGCGATGATGCAAGGCGCATCAATCAATTTGCCAATGTCAAACCACCGCTGTCTGTCATTGCGCCTATCCAGCTAGCGACTCCTTGCTCACCGCATATCGCCGCGCAGCTTGATAACATGACACTCACCAACACCCAATTAGTCGATACCATCCATAAATCCATCGCAGCCTATCCTGCCGATGTGATTTTGGTTGAAGGGGCAGGCGGCTGGTTTACCCCTATTAACGAGCAAGAAACGCTTGCTGATGTGGCAGCCGCGCTCAAATACCCTGTGATTATGGTCGTCGGTATCAAGCTTGGTAGCCTTAATCATGCCATGCTAACCCTACAAGCAATTTGGCAAGCAGGGCTAAAAGTCGCTTTGGTTATTTTTAACCAATTACAGACCGACACGCCGTTTGTCGATGCGCAAATTGACTGGTTAAGTCAGCAAATTTTACGCAAGTATCCTGGGTATCAAAACCTACCACCCTTGATGGTCAAACAAGGCGTTTTAACCCATTAAATTTTTATCCAATCACATTGCTTTTTGGCATAAGTTATGGTATAAATAGCGGCTTTAAATTTACTAGCGATTTTTTGACGCTTGCTTAAAATGGTTTTGATTGACGCAAGTCAAGTGACTACCCGTGAGTAGCTAATTTTAAGTACGCCGCCAAAAGATTAATTATTGATTCAAACTGAGATACTCAACACTAGAATCGTTGAAACCCTAGCTTTTTTTAGCTTCAATGATATGCGAGATGTGCGAGTATCAGTTGTGACAGGCATGAGCAGCCCTCATGCACACCGATTAGGAGTAAGCCATGTCTCGAGTATGCCAAGTGACTGGAAAACGCCCAGCGGTAGGTAACAATGTTTCTCACGCAAACAACAAAACCCGCCGTCGTTTTCTACCAAATCTACACACCCATCGTTTTTGGGTAGAGAGCGAAAACCGCTTTGTTAAGCTTCGCTTGACTACCAAAGGTATGCGTATCATTGATAAAGTTGGTATTGACCAAGTTTTAACTGATATGCGTGCTCGTGGCGAAAAAATTTAATTTTTGCCTTTTCATATTCTTAGGGAGCAATTGCGATGCGTGATAAAATCAAATTAGTTTCAACTGCAGGTACGGGTTATTTTTACACCACGACTAAAAACAAACGTACCATGCCAAACAAAATGGAAATCAAAAAATTTGATCCAGTGGTACGTCAACATGTTGTATTCAAAGAAGCTAAAATCAAATAATTGACTGACACAGTCTATTTGACGCGCTATTTGATAAAAAAGTGGGTAACTTAGGTTAACCCACTTTTTTTATGTGCAAAAGTTATAAAATCGCTAAAAAATTGGCAGAAAATATCAATTGTTCCTAATCGCTACCGCGATGGATGGTAAGACGAGTTGCAAGGCGTCTTGGTAGCTGAAATAGCCGAGACAGCCGATGTTACTTGGGCAGTTGGTGGGTATTTAAGGTATGGGCATCACTAGTAGCACTGGCAGCAGTCGATGGGACTATGACAACCGCAGGTAAGGGTTTGAGACTGTTTTCAAATTCTGGCAATATCGCTTTAATAGCCTCACCCATCACCAATTGCGGCTCAGACGGCTCAAAGCCCATCATTTTTTCCCGTTCAGCAATGCGTTTGCTGGCGGCTTCAAACGCAGGTTGAAAACGGCGAAGCTTGGGTAAGCTTTCAGCAAAAAATGCTTGTCCAAAGTAAGTATATTCGGCTTCATTAGAACAGCCAAACGATGATTTATTCGCAGCTGAGGCAGTAATCACGAGGGTATCTGGCGATTTTAACTCATTGATAAATGAGCCAGAATAGCAGGCTGATACCACAATGACGCGCCATTTAATGCCAGATTTATCCAATGATTGGCGTAGCCATTTGGCATCGACATTATCGAGCGCTAGCGGTGGGTTGGACATTTCAATCACCTTGTCACCCCCATGCGAGGTCAAGGTCAAAAATAGCACGTCTTCATTGACATCCATTTTTTTGGCGATACTTTGCAAAGCGCGTTCAATACTGGTTTTACTGGCAATCGGTAGCGCAGACAGGGTATTGGCATTGTTAATGAGTTCCACCGAGCGTCCTGCTGTGCCAAATTGATGGTCAAAGTAATCTTTGGTCAGCTCAATTTCTGAACGGAATACATCTTGCTCGCCATGACCTGCGACACCCATAAAGTACCAATCATGTATAGTCGGGCGTTGCGGCTGCACGTTATTTAGCATATCGGCCAGAAGCTCAGGCTGCGCATAAAATGCCGCTTCAGTGACCACGGGTTCGACGGGGTCAGATTGAAAAATCGGCTCAGATTGCACGTTTTTTTGCCACACGCTGAGTACGGCAAACGCACCCAGCATAATCAGGACACGCTCAATCCATGACCAGCGTAATTGATTGCCAAAAATCCATAACAGCGATAACGACTGCCAGACAAACGCCAATACGAACATAATACCAATCGTATCAAACGTCCATTCAGGTAGCCAGCCCAAGTCTGATATAAACTGAATCAAGCTTTGCACCAGCATCATGAAAGTATCAGCACACAGCCACAAAATCGCCGGCACAAAAATTAGCATGGCATTAAAATGCCGTTTGGCAAGAATCAATCCTACCACCAACATCACCATCGGCCATACCAAATAACTAATCAGCCCTTGTGGATTAAAATGGGTGGCATCTTCAGCCACCAACCACGAGAACAGCAAATTACTCGCCAGTGCCGTCAATCCAAACAACAAAAACTGCCATACAGTGGGCTTGACCCAATAAAACGCGCGTTTTGAACCTATTAGCATGTGACCCGTGGCACGGATATTGGCGATAACGTTATGAGAAAAACGTTTGAGCGGGGTTAAATCAAGATCGGTAAGAGAAGTTGGCAAAATATCCACACTATTGAAAGGCTGATTCTAAATCGGTAGGCAAGTAGCGATAAAATAATAATACAAAATAGGCATGGGGTGTTAACAACTTTATTAATCATTCATGTTTAGAATCTTAACTATCAACACCAAAAAATCATACGGCTAAAAAATTAATTTATCTAAAATAGTGAATAAATGAATAAAATTTTCTATTAATGTAGAATTATGAAATTATTTATCATAAAAATAGATTATATGATATAATAAAATATATGGTATGATGGTATTGTAGGCTATTTTGCTTGGTTTAAGTGTGGTATATTTCATAAATAAAAGATGGTATTAAAAAGAGTTTTAGACAGATGATAGTATTTAACCAATTTAAAAAATTTTTGGCACACGATATGGCGGCGGGTATAGTGTTGGCGTTTTCCGCTGTGTTGGCGATGCTGGTAGCAAACTCTCCGATGAGTGACATATACGAGCACTTTTTGCATCTGCCTATTTCGATAAAAATCGGCTCTTTTAGTATCGATCATCATTTACTACATTGGATCAACGATGGCTTGATGGTGGTGTTTTTCTTTTTAGTGGGGCTTGAGCTTAAGCGGGAAATGCTAGTGGGCGAACTATCAGAGGTCAAAAAAGTCGTCTTGCCTGCGATTGCTGCGGTCGGTGGTATGATGGTACCTGCGATTTTTTATGCCGCATTCAATTATCAGCACGCAGAGTTGATGAAAGGTTGGGCGATTCCGGCGGCGACAGATATCGCGTTTGCCTTAGGTGTGCTGACGTTACTGGGCAATCGCGTGCCCGCCGCGCTCAAAGTATTCTTGGCATCGATTGCTATTTTTGATGATATCGGTGCGATTATCATTATTGCGTTATTTTACTCATCGGGTTTGTCGATGGCGGCACTGGCTTGGGTCGGGGTATGTTTGGTGATATTGTGGCTCATGAATCGCTTTAACGTCACCCGCACCACCGCTTATATAATGATTGGCGTTTTGCTATGGGCAGCCATGTTAAAGTCGGGGCTACATGCGACGCTTGCCGGTGTGCTGCTTGCGCTATTCATCCCAATGACAGACAACAAGCACCCTGAGCATTCACCCCTCGAATCGGTTGAACATGACTTGCAGGACACAGTCAGTTTTATTATTTTACCGATTTTTGCGTTTGCTAATGCGGGCATTTATCTCGGAGGTACGGGGATATCCTCGCTATTGCATACGGTACCGCTCGGTATCGCACTAGGACTGCTGCTAGGCAAGCCGATTGGGGTGATGCTATTTAGTTGGCTTGGCGTCAAGCTTGGGTTAGCTAGCTTGCCTACCAATGTTGACTGGCGACAAGTATTTGGCGTGGGGATTTTATGTGGTATTGGCTTTACCATGAGTTTGTTTATTGGTGGGCTTGCCTTTGCGGGACTTGAGGTCAAACCGTTTGACGAACGACTTGGCATTATTTTAGGGTCATTATTGGCAGGTATGCTAGGGTATTTTTATCTTAAGAAAGTCTTACCAACCCAAGCGCTGACACAGCAGGTGAGTAACCCTGAGGATCATACCTATATTCGCTAAGCTATTTACCCAAGGGTAGTGTAACGATAAATAAAATCTACAAATGATAGCAACGAATATTGCTATCATTTTTTTTATATCAATAATAAGGAAAACACCATGCTAACTAACAAGATAATGGGTAAAAAAGCCGCATGGTTGGGCGGTGGTGTGGCGATAATTGGTCTATTGGCAAGTTGCGCCAGCGTGGCGTACCAATCGCTGCAAAATGGTAAGTTAAACGATATCAAAGAAAGCATTGATAGTGTACCCAAAAAAACGCTGACGCTAAACGGCACCTTTACCCAAAGCTTAGAGCAATCTGAATTTAATGACGGTACGACCAAATACCATGTATTTGACCCAAACAACCTGTTAGCCGAGTATGCCAAAGCGCAAGGTCAAACGGGCGTGTCGATTAGTTTACCTGTCTGCATTGAAGGGCGCGTAACTGAAAAAGGACGTTACGGACATTTAGGAAAATATCCGTATGAGCTTTGGGTGGATAAAATTTGCCAATCCTAGACCAGTCCTATAAGCCGCTTGTCTGACCCTTAATCATTGACGGTCAGGATCAATTTCAACCAAATCAATGGGCTGGGTATGCAGCGAACCGTCTTGAATCGCAGTTTGTAGCGGATACTTGATGCGCTCTTCGGCGATGATTTGTCGCGACACATGTTGAATCAACTGACGTAACCAACGATGCGCAGGGTGATGCTGTAATAGTGGCGACCATGCCATCGTCAATTCAAACTCTGGAATAAAAAATGGCGGCTCTTTAATCACGATATCATCATTATTAGCTTGCATGCGCGCCACCCGAGTCGGCAGCGTAGCAATTAAGTCTTTATTGGCGGTGAGCATGGCAGGCATCTGATAATGACGGGTAAAGACACTGATTTGACGTTTTTGACCGAGGCGCTGCAACGCCGCATCAATCGAGCCAAGTCCACCAGATTTTTCGGGATTCACCCCAAAACCCACCCCCATCCCTGTTTTAGAGACCCAAACGTGCTGAGCTTTAAGATAATTTTTTAGGTTAAAGCGATTGACATACGGACTATCAGCCGACAACAAACAACTAAAAGTATCACGCCAAATCAGCACTTGGTGAAAGCTTTGCGGTACCTCGTTAAAACGATTAATCGCCAAATCAACACGCCCTTGCTCCATATCTCGATACGATACATCCGATGGCGTCAAAAAGTCCAAAATCACGTTTGGGGCTTCACTGCGCAGCGCTTTAACTAGCCTAGGCACTAGCGTTGCTTCGGCATAATCTGACGTCATAATCCGAAACACACGACTTGAGGTATAAGGACGAAACTCAGTACGCGGCTCTAATAGCTGGGTTAAATCCGCTAACAATTCGCGTACGCGCGGCTGTAATTCAAGCGCCCGCTCCGTCGGCGTCATGCCTTCAGATGAGCGAATCAACAAGGGATCATTAAACAACTTACGCAAACGACGTAAAATATTACTCATGGCGGGCTGGGTAATGCCGAGTTGTTCAGAGGCTCTGGTGACGTTTTTTTCTCGAAGTAACACATCAAGATGCACCAAAAGGTTCAAATCCACACGTTGTAAATCCATAAATTATTGTTTGTCTAGTTAAAAGTTAAGAAAAAAAGGCTAAAACAGATAGTTTTAACAGAGCTAAAACTTAGCAATAGAACTTAAGTTATTGATTGTATTATACTATATTTTAAATAAATACTAAAGATACGAATCATTAAATAGCTAAATTATGAATTAAAGGGTATAGTGCATTCATTCCATTATTTAAGCCAACTTAAAGCTTTATGAGTGCCAAAATAGAATTCTTAATTTTAACAGACTATTTAATATCACTGTAAAAAATATCACGTATTTTGTTAAAAAAATTGTTAGACTATTTTGGAGATTTAGTTTGTGTCTTAAACATTATTCATATTTTCGGTGTTTAATGCTCGCTAAATATTGGCTTATTAAGACTTTTACTTTTATTACAACACAACAATCATCCTAAGTTTTTTTATCCCACCGTCCTCAACAGGAGACTGCTATGTCAACTTACGTTTCAGCGATTGACCATATCCGCGAACTAAAAGCCAAATATGGTAACTGGAAAAACATCAGCGAAAATGATGCTGCGCGTTTGGTTATCCAAAACCGTTTCAAAACAGGTTTAGAAATCGCTCAATACACTGCCGACATCATGCGTCGTGATATGGCAGCTTATGATGCTGACAAATCAAAATACACCCAATCTCTTGGTGCGTGGCATGGCTTTATCGGTCAACAAACCATGTATGCGGTAAAAAAATACTTCGGTACTACTGAACGTAAATATATCTACCTTTCAGGTTGGATGGTTGCTGCCCTTCGCTCAGAATTTGGTCCACTACCTGACCAATCTATGCACGAAAAAACCGCTGTGCCAAAATTAATCGAAGAAATCTACACTTTCTTACGTCAAGCGGACGAAAAAGTATTAAACGATTACTTCCGCGAATTAAATGCGGCGCAAGAAGCAGGTCAAGACACTAAAGCCATCTTAGACAAAATCAACAACTTTGAATCACACATCGTACCAATCATCGCTGACATCGACGCAGGTTTTGGTAACGAAGAAGCGACTTACTTGCTCACCAAACAAATGATCCAAGCAGGTGCTTGTGCTATCCAAGTTGAAAACCAAGTATCAGATGCTAAACAATGTGGTCACCAAGATGGTAAAGTCACCGTACCACACGAAGACTTCATCTCAAAACTTAACGCAATTCGTTATGCGTTCTTAGAGCTTGGCATTGACAACGGTATCATCGTTGCCCGTACTGACTCTGAAGGTGCATCATTAACGCAAAAACTTCCTGTGTCACGTGAGCCAGGCGACCTTGCTTCACAATACTTAGACTTTTTAGAAGTTGAAGAAGTGACGTTAGAAAATGCAAGCGAGTATGATGTTTTATTAAAACGTGATGGCAAATTGGTTCGCCCAACTCGTATGCCAAACGGCTTGTACTCATTCCGCGAAGGCACCAACATTGACCGCGTGGTACTTGACTGTGTGACTGCCCTTGAAAACGGTGCTGATCTACTATGGATTGAAACGCCAACACCAGACGTTGCGCACATCAAATCAATGACTGACCGTATCGCTGCGCAAGTGCCAGATGCTAAGCTTGTTTACAACAACAGCCCATCATTCAACTGGACGCTGAACTTCCGTAAACAAGTCATCGCAAAATGGGAAAAAGAAGGCAAAGACATCTCAGCTTATGACAAAGCAAACTTAATGTCTGCTGACTACGACAACACTGAGTTGAATACCGCTGCTGATGAGCTAGCGCGTACCTTCCAAGCTGATGCATCACGTGAAGCCTGTGTATTCCACCACTTGATTACCCTACCTACTTTCCACACGGCGGCATTAAGTACGCACCAGTTGGCAAAAGGTTACTTCGGTGATAAAGGTATGCTAGCTTACGTTGAAGAAGTACAACGTAAAGAACTTCGCGAAGGCGTTGCGGCAGTTAAACACCAAGCCATGGCAGGTTCTGACATCGGTGATGACCACAAAGAAATCTTCTCAGGTGAAATGGCACTTAAAGCAGGCGGCGCCAAAAACACTGCCAACCAGTTTGGTCACTAATTCTTCATTGACTGATTGAGTAAAAAAAACACCTCACGGTATGTGGGGTGTTTTTTTATGAGCCGATAAAATTAAATGGTCTGTATGATTTCTTGAAAGCTAGATAGTCTGCATAATTTCTTGATAGCGAAGTTGGAATTTTTTGATAAAATCAATGGTGGTCTGAATACCCATAAACAAAATAATATACGGGTTTAAACTATTTTCGTTCGACAGCTCAACCGCTTTATCACTTGGATATTCGCTGATAAGTAACATGTCTTGCTGGCGCTGGGCTTGGATATCCGCAAGCTGCTTTTCAAAATT
Organism: Moraxella sp. CTOTU47616; assembly: GCF_032017465.1. Lineage (NCBI taxonomy): Bacteria > Pseudomonadati > Pseudomonadota > Gammaproteobacteria > Moraxellales > Moraxellaceae > Moraxella > Moraxella sp. CTOTU47616. The sequence goes on along the minus strand of NZ_DALZPU010000004.1, from coordinate 17,380 downwards.
CGGCTCTGCCAAAATATAGCTGCTAGAGTCATAGGATTTGATATCACTTAAATATTGAATACAAATCGACTCCAAATCTGCCCAGCGATAGGTTTCGGTTTCACGCACCAAATTCTCAATACTATTGACCAATTCATCCAAGGCTTGATAATAGTACCAAATCAACGGCTTGCGCGGGTCATCGGTCAAGCGTGCCGAGGCATTAAATAAGTGCTGTAAATTAGTAAATGCTAGCGTTTCGGGAATAGGCTCATGAATACCGATGAGCTGCTGAGGGACTTTGGCGTCAGGCGCCGCGGGCAAATCAGGTGAGCGGTTTAAATTAGCGCGACCCTCATGGTCAGATTGCGCCACTGGGGTTTGCTCTGATTCTATGCCCAGCAGTTGATTAACCCGGTTTAGATAAGTATTCATGTTAAGCGTAATCAAACTATCATGACTGTGCAGGCGCGCGAAGGCATAAGAGATTTCTTTTCTCGCTTCATAGGCGTCCATCAGATTACTCATGTTTTCTTCACGCTGATAAGTAATCGCATTTAAAAACAAACCTGCAGACACCACCCCAATGGTCGCTTCAATCATCACAAACGCCCGCGTAAAGGTATTGGTTGGGGTAATATCGCCAAACCCTGTGGTAGTGACCGTGATAGTACTAAAATACATGGCTTCCAAAAAGCCCACGTCTTCATGGTTAAACTGCATATTTGGCAAGGTACTGTACAAAAAGCCAAATAGCGGAATCAGCGTCAAATAGATAGTGCCATACACAGCAGGCGGCAACGAAAAAATATCATCGCGCACGATAGGTTTGGCAAGCTTATTGAGGGTAAAGGTTTGGGGGGTGTTACGGGTTGATATGATTGGTTTAGTGGGCTTTTGCGCAAGTGGTTTCATAAGCTGCCTAATTTTTTTTGCTTTAGACTAGCATACCCATTTAAAAAGAAACATAGTATTGTAGTAACCCCTGATGGACGACAGGATAAAGGGCTCAAAGCAAAAGTGCCACTATTGGGATAAAAATGAAAAAAGCCAACTTGCTTGTTATCGAATAAAAGAAAACAAAGAAAGTAAAGAAAGCTAGGCAGGTAAGGGATGAATGCCCATTTATGGGGTTGAATGACGCCAAGTATATCAATAATGCCGCTATTCATCTTTAAAATAGGGTTGTAATACATATAACCCTATTAAACCTAGCAAAAAAGTTACTGGCACTATCAACTAGCTAGATTAAATTCCCATACTTGATGGGAAGTCTAAAAATATGGGAAGTATAAAAATAGGCAGTCAATATTAGTGTTGACCGAGCAAATCCTTTTTCATCTCAAGTGAGATGGGATTATCGCCTAGCCAAGCACGAAGAATAGCTTGGTCAAAGCCTTCTTCTTTGATATAAGGAAGATCGCCAACCTCATCATAATTTAAGCGAACGCCATGCTCTGGCGAAAATTCAATCGTAAACATTGCCCCTTCTTTGATGGTGTTGGTTTTGAACAACTCACCAAACACGTCATCAATCACTGAGGCGATTTTTTGATATTCTTTTGCGCTACTATTCGCTCTGATGCCGTCTTTGAAGGCACTTTCCAGTAACGAGCCTTTGATATTGCGGCGAGACACCATGCGCAATTGCTTGGCATAACGTGAAGTAATGGCTGTTTCGGCATCTTCAGTCATTTCACCCAAGTATAGGGCAATATCATAGATACCAATCATAAATTTACTACGAATGCTCATACCATTTCGCACGCAGATTTGACCATCTAGTTTTAGGGTAGGGGGAAATAGGGTTTCAAGATCGTTGGTTTTTCCTTTAAATAAAATCATCCTAGCATCCTTATCGTTCCTTGACGTTTTTTTGTCCCTGGATAATGTCGCAATATCCTTATCTCGTTTCATTGTGTGAATATTGGGGCGAAATGTAAAGTATTATCAATGAACAGCAAGTCATAGAGCAATGATTGGTTAAAAAAGGGTTAGACGACAACGTACTAACCCTTATTGCTAAATTTATGCCTCCAACAAACCTACGCTGGTAACAAACTTAGGCTTGCAACATCGGCTTTAGAAAACGCCCTGTGTGTGAGCGCGCGTTTTGCGCTACCTCCTCAGGCGTGCCCTCAGCAATAATCTCACCACCGCCCGAACCGCCTTCAGGACCCAAATCCACAATCCAGTCGGCTGTCTTAATCACATCGAGATTATGCTCAATCACCACCACGGTATTGCCTCGGTCACGTAGCGTATGCAAGATGTCTAAGAGCTTGGCAATATCGTGGAAATGCAAACCTGTCGTCGGCTCATCGAGCACATACAAAGTCTGACCGGTATCACGTTTGGACAGCTCTTTGGCAAGTTTCACCCGTTGCGCCTCACCACCCGATAAGGTTGGTGCAGACTGACCCAAGCGAATATAACCCAAGCCGACTTCTTGTAGGGCTTGCAAACGCCGGTAAATTGCCGGAATCGCCTCAAAAAATTCTGCCGCATCTTCCACCGTCATATTGAGCACGTCATTGATATTTTTGCCCTTATAGGTGATTTCCAGGGTTTCACGGTTGTAGCGTTTGCCTTGACACGCATCGCAAGGCACATACATATCAGGCAAAAAGTGCATCTCAACCTTAATCAAACCATCGCCTTGGCAGGTTTCACAGCGCCCGCCTTTCACGTTGAAGCTAAAGCGCCCTGCTTGATAGCCACGAGCTTTGGACTCGGGTACTTGGGCGAATAGGTCACGAATCGGACTAAATACCCCCGTGTAAGTCGCAGGATTGGAGCGAGGGGTACGCCCAATCGGGCTTTGGTCGATATCGACGACTTTATCTAAATGTTCTAGCCCAGTGATACTGTCAAACTCTTCGGCAACATGCGTGGTAGCGTTATTGAGCTGTGTGGTCGCTAGTGGCAATAAGGTGCGGTTGATTAAGGTCGATTTACCCGAACCCGACACGCCTGTGATGGCTGTAAATACACCAATCGGCAAGTTTAAGGTCACGTTTTTAAGGTTGTTACCTTTTGCCCCTGTCAAGGTCAGCATCAAGGGTTTGGCTTCGACTTTACCTTTTTTGGCTTTTTCTTTTTTCTCGCTTTCCGCTTTTTTCGCTTGGTTTTTGGTTAACGGAATGGCGGAGTCTTGCATTTTTTCATATTTATCGTCATTGGCGATTTTGGCTCGGTGACGCACGGTTGGCACTGCGATTTTCTTTTTGCCCGATAAATATTGCCCCGTCAATGATTCGGGATTTTTGGCAATGTCTTTTGCCGTTCCTTCTGCAATGATACTGCCACCATGTACCCCAGCGCCCACGCCCACATCGATGATATGGTCGGCTAGGCGAATGGCATCTTCGTCATGCTCGACGACAATCACGGTATTGCCCAAATCTCTGAGCCGAGTCAACGTTTGCAGCAGTCGGTCATTGTCACGTTGGTGCAAGCCGATTGATGGCTCATCGAGTACATACATCACGCCCATCAAGCCTGCCCCGATTTGGCTAGCAAGGCGTATGCGCTGAGCTTCACCGCCCGATAGGGTTTCGGCAGAGCGGGCAAGGGTGAGATAATCCAAGCCCACACTCACCAAAAATTCCAACCGCTCACGGATTTCTTTGATGATTTTGGCGGCGATTTCGCCTTTTGCGCCCTCGAGTTTTAATTGCTCGTAATACGCCATTGCTTCGCCAATCGATAGCTTGACCATTTCGGCAACGGTACGGTCGCTGACTTCCACATGGCGAGCGATTTCGTTCAAGCGTGAGCCGTGACAGGCATCGCAGGTGGCATCGGCAAGGTATTTGGCAAGCTCGTCTCGCACGATGTTGCTTTGCGTAGTGCGGTAACGACGCTCCATATACGGCAACACCCCTTCAAATGGCACGGTTTTGGTGGACTTGCGCCCGCGTTCATCGACAAAGTTAAAAGTCATTTTGTCTTTACCAGAGCCATGTAAAATGACATCTTTGTGCTTTTTATCCAGTTGTTGCCACGGCGCTTCCATATCAATACCGTAATGCTCGGCAACGGTAGTCAGCAAGCCAAAATAATAGGCGTGGCGTTTATCCCAGCCTTGAATCGCCCCTTGGTTGAGCGATTTTTCAGGATGCCCGATGATTTTTTCAGCAGCGAAATATTGGCGTTTGCCCAAGCCATCACACACGGGGCACGCGCCATAGGGGTTATTAAAACTAAACAATTTTGGTTCAAGCTCAGCAACCGAGCGATCACAGACAGGGCAGCTATGTTTGGCGGACAAAATTTTATCTTCAAACTCAGCGTCCATGTCATGCAAGATGGCAATGTCGCTACCGAGTCGTAAGGCGGTCTCCAAGCTTTCGGCAACCCGATTACCCAAGTCATCCCGCACTTTGAAGCGGTCAACCACCACATCAATGGTGTGTTTAAAGGTTTTGGCAAGCGGTGGCACATCGTCAATGTCATAAATCTCACCATCGACCCGCAGCCGCACAAAGCCTTGCCCTTTTAGCTGTTCCATCAACTGGATATGCTCGCCTTTGCGGTCATCGACGACGCGCGCGAGAATCATCAACTTGGTATCTTCGGGCAATGCCATGACGGTATCGACCATTTCGGTGACGGTTTGCGCGACCATCGGCAGGTGGTGTTCTGGGCACATGGGCGTGCCAACACGGGCATACAGCAGACGCAAATAGTCATAAATCTCGGTAATCGTACCTACCGTGGAGCGGGGGTTATGGTTGGTGGATTTTTGCTCGATGGCGATGGCAGGTGACAGCCCTTCGATGCTATCGACTTCGGGCTTTTCCATTTGTGATAAAAACTGACGAGCGTACGCCGATAGGCTCTCGACGTAGCGGCGTTGTCCTTCGGCGTATAGGGTGTCAAAGGCTAGGCTAGACTTGCCCGAGCCTGATAATCCTGTGATGACGACGAGTTTGTCGCGGGGGATGTCGATGTCGATGTTTTTGAGATTGTGGGTGCGTGCGCCACGGATTTTGATTGCGTCGTGCTGTGCCATATTGAGCTTCTTATTGTGTGTTTTTGAGTGGGAAATTTGGGTAAAAAGATGGGGTTTTAATGGGGGAATTGGATGGGGGTTTCAAGTTATTTAATCTTGAAACTTTTTCTATAAATGCAACTTTTAAACCTTTATTTTCCTAAAATATTGTCTATCTCAGATAAAGTAAATCTCTTGACACTATTAACTAAAGGTTTATTTTTTTCTTGAAAATTTACAAAGATAATTGGATTATCCAATGTTGAATCCTTAGAGAAATCAATACATTCAATAACCTCACAATCGGGGTCTTTTTGCATTATTTCAGTGACTTTATGAAGATAAGGAATATGCTGTCTATATTCTTCTTTAATACCATTTTCATAAATCGCAAATTCTTCGATTTTTGCCAATTTACCCTTTGTCAATTTATCGTCATCAAATGGATTAATCATATCTACTGACGATAAATTGAATGAATTCTTAATTTTAGCAATTTCTTTAAAGGTAATATTTCTATTGGCTAATTCTTTCATTAGCAAATTCTTATTTTCAACCGAACAATTTTGTCCAAAATATATTGCTTTAATCGCACTTTGGCGGTGGTAGTTCTTTCCAACTACTGAGCTAATAATTCTAACTTCTTGCTCATTACTCCAGTCCTTATGTTTCGTACCAATAACTTTTTGCAGAAAAATCATATGGGAATTATTGTCTTTATTATTTAATTGCAAATCAGCTAGACTTAAATCTTGTGGTTCATCTAAATAATGAACATCAAATGAATGGTAGTAGCTCGGGTTTTTTGCTACTAAATCATCTAAATCATATTCAATGCAAAAGCCCTGATGACTATCAGCGTAAAGTGACCAAAGCGTATGTATGAAAGGTGATTTGCTTGTAGAAAATATGCCTTGACTAAGCAATGAATTTTTAACATTCTCGATACTTTGATGAAAGTCATCGAAATTTACTTTGGCTTTGGATAAGTCTGAGAGTAGCTTAAAAGCATTCAATTCTTCTTTTAATTTATTGTCTGTAAAAAATCCTTCACAGAGGTCATTCAGTCTTTCTCTAGGACTACACCAAAAAGAATTTTCGACTAAGCTATTAATATCTCTTTGTGTCGTTTCACTTGAAAATGTACGGTACTTAAAAACTTGCATAGGTTTTCCATAAAAAATTAAATTTGATTGTACCATTAAATTCTAAAACTTTTAAAAATCGAATAATCAAATGAAAGCAAACCTTGCTATACTTGATTAAATCAAGGAACTAGAAAATTTGTGACTGCAAAATTTGAGACAATAACATGGCAACGTTAACCCAAGAACAAACCGACTTCTTAAAAAGCCACCATATCCCAACGGACAAAACCTTTGACGCCAGCGGACTATCGAGCAAAGAATACAAAGCCAAAATGAAAGAAAACGGCGCGCTCGTTGCTTACGGTGTGCCGCCCTGTCCAAAAGGTCATACCCTCAAAAACAAACAAGCCAACTGCCTACAATGCAACCCCCAAGCCATCGCATCGCTCAAACGCCAAGCCACCCCAGGTGAGGTGTATATCGCCGTCTCACCCAGTCAGCTGCTTGCCAAAATCAGCCTCGTTGAAAACGCAAGCGATATCATCCAGCAATTAAATAGCGAAAATCATGCCGAAATCAATGATTGGGCATTAGCGATGACAGGTCGCACCGACTCCATCGGACAAATGGAAAACCACTTGCAGCAGCGCCTTGCCGATTACCAAGTACCCAGAAAACTCACTGCCGATGGCAAAACTACCAAAGCCTCGGGCGTGTACGACGTTGATGTGCATGATGCGCTTGAAGTAATAAATGAAATGCCTTTCACCTTAAGCGAAATTGATAACGCCGTGATGGATGATTTTCACGCCCGCTATAGCGATAAACAGCTCCGCGAGCAGCAGCAAGCTGAGCAGTTAGCCATCGAAGAAGCAGCACGTAAACAAGCAGAACTTGCCGAACAAGCGCGACAAAAACAGGCTAAGCTTGAAGAACAACGCCAACTACAACAACAAGCCAAACAGCAAAAATTGGCACAAAAACAACAACGCCAACAGCAACTTGACGCCAAAAAAGCGCAAAAACAGCAAAAAATCGCCACCCAAGTGAAGCATAGCCCGTTAGAGGGCGCGCTAGTGGCTACCCCAAAATCATCATCTATCAAGCAGTCACCGCGAGGATTTTTTGACAACCAAAAAAATGTGATGTGGCTGATGATTGCTATCGCAGTGATTTTAGCCATCATGGTAACCGCTTACGCAATGCTAAAATAATGGGGCTAAAACAATAAAGCCAAAATAATAAGGCTAAAATAATTTTTATTGCCAATAAATTCTCTGGGATAAAAATTAGGCATATAATAAGCCGTTTTTGGCAAAATTTTGTGAGCCACCATGTCAGTAAAATCAACGTCAGTAAAATCAACGTCGAGAAATATAAGTCATAACGCCTCCATGAATGCATCGGAAAAGAAAGCGATTGCAGGATTGGGCGGTATCTTTGCTTTGCGAATGCTCGGACTATTTATGATTGTGCCTGTGTTTGCAGTATATGGGACACAATATGCACACGCCACGCCGTTTTTGATTGGATTGGCGATCGGTATCTATGGTTTAGGGCAGGCGATTTTTCAGATTCCCATGAGTTTTTTGGCGGACAAATATCCGCGTAAACCGATTATCATTGCAGGGTTATTGGTGTTTGCGCTTGGGGGAGCGATTTGCGCCTTATCAACAGATATTTATATGGTGATATTGGGGCGTTTGATTGCAGGCAGTGGTGCGGTTTCAGCGGTAGTGATGGCACTGCTTGCGGATGTGACCCGTGAAGAGCATCGTACCAAAGCGATGGCAACCATGGGGCTGACCATTGCCATGTCGGTGATGGTCGCATTTGGGCTCGGTCCGATTTTGACGCATGTGCTCGATATCTCAGGCTTGTTTTGGGTGACAGTGGCGTCCGCGATTTTCGCCATTGGCTTACTGTGGATCGTGCCCACCCCAAATCGGGTGCTAAAGCACAATCTCAATAATCACTCAGTTAAAGCACAGTTTGCTGAAGTATTAAAAATTGGCGATATTAACCGGTTGCATTTGGCGATTTTTGCGCTGCATCTGTCAATGACAGCGATGTTTACCTTATTGCCGCACCAGTTTCATGATGTGCTCGGTTTGACGGTGGCGCAGCAAGGTTTTGTGTATTTGCCGCTACTATTATTGGGTTTTATCATTGCGGTTCCGCTGATTATCATCGCAGAAAAAAAACGGCAAATGCGCGCCGTGTTTTTGGCGTCTTTAGCGACCTTGGTGGCGGGATTGGTATTTTTGGCGGTGGCGAGTCAGACCATCGTGGGTTTAATTGTTGGGCTTGCGGTTTATTACATCGGCTTTAACAGCCTTGAGGCGACCATTCCGTCTTGGATTTCCAAACGCGCGCCCGTTGCCAACAAAGCGACAGCGATGGGTATTAACTCATCTGCACAGTTTTTGGGTGCTTTTGTGGGCGGTGCCATGGGCGGTATTTTGTTGACCAAACCGATGTGGTTGTCATGGACAGTGCTCGCCATCGTGACCGTCATTGCGCTATTGTTTATTCTGCCGATTGCATCCCCCCCGTATTTGACCAGCCTAACGATTACCCTGCCAACAGGTATTGACACAACTGCATGGTCACAGAAAATTTTGGCGATTGACGGTGTGGATGAGATAGTGATGATGCCAAAAGAAAACATTGCTTATCTCAAACTGGATAAAGAAAAATTGACCGATGACACGCGACAGCATTTGTCACATCTTACCGGTCAGACGCTAGCAATTTGATGCAAAGTTTAGTAAAGTAATGGCATTGTAGTTGCGCTAAATCCGCAAAGATTTGGCTAAAAATACTAGAAAACTATTAAGAAAGGCATCAAGAAAGTTATCAAAAAATTCATCAAAAAAGTTATCAAGGAAATTCTATGCGCGGCGTAAATAAAGTAATTATTGTAGGCAACCTTGGTTCAGATCCTGAAGTCAAACAATTTGCCAATGGCGGTAGCGTGACGCGTATCGCCGTGGCGACAAGTGAGCAGTGGAACGACAAACAAACAGGTGAGCGCCGTGAGCAAACCGAATGGCACCGTATTTCATTGTTTAATAAACTCGGTGAAATTGCAGCGCAATACCTGCGTAAAGGTAGCCAAGTCTATATCGAAGGTAGCCTTCGCACCAGTAAATACACCGATCAAAATGGCGTAGAGCGTTACGCCACAGAGATTCGTGCCGACCAAATGCAAATGCTTGGCACAGCAGGCGGCGTTCAAGGCGGTATTGCTAATAACAACACTGCCGGCACAACCTACCAAAACCAGCCCCAAGGTGGTTATAATCAAGTTGGCTACAACCAAGGTGGCAACCAAGCACCCAATCATTTTGGTGGCTATCCAAACCAAAATAATCCCCAAGCTGCGGCTCAAAATGCAGGATTTGGCAATAATCCATTTATGAATGGCAACCAAGCGCCACAAGGGGCAAATACAGGAAATAATCAGCCTGCCCAAAATCCCCAACAAAACCCAGCCATGGCAATGCCAAAACCAGGCGCAGTTGATGATGATATCCCATTCTAGACTTTAATTTTTACTAGGTTTAAAAAAAATCCTTGCACAGTCACACTGTCGCAAGGATTTTTTATGCCGTTTTTTCTGATAGTAGCCTGCTAGTGAGGTGCAAGATTTAAGGTACGAGGTTTAAGGGTTACAAGGTTTAAGGCGCAGGGTTCGGGTATAAGGTCTGCACCGCTTCAATATCAGCCAATACCTCTTGGGATAATACCAAGTCTACGGACGCGATATTGCTGGCTAGTTGCTGAGTGGTGGTTGCCCCAATGATGTTGGCAGTCACAAACGAGCGGCTATTGACAAACGCCAGTGCCATTTGTGCCATATCTAGATTATGTTTTTTGGCGACTTCGGCATAGGCTTGGGTGGCTTGCTGCGCTTGCGCATTCAAATAACGGGTAAAATGGCTATAAAGGCTCAAGCGACTATTGACAGGCTTGTTACCTCCCAAATATTTGCCTGATAACACCCCAAAGGCTAGCGGTGAATAGGCAAGTAGCCCAATTTGCTCGCGGTGACTGATTTCTGCCAGTCCCACTTCATACAAGCGATTGAGTAAACTATATGGATTTTGTATGGTGATAGGTCTAGCAAGCCCATGTTTATCGGCTTCTGCTAAGTAGCGCATGACGCCCCAGGGGGTATCATTGGATAGTCCATAAGCACGAATGCGACCTTTGGTGATTTCATCATTGAGTGCTTCGATGGTTTCCAAAAATGGCGTCAATTCTTTGGTGTCTTGCTGCGCCATACTTTCTGTATAGCCGCGTTGACCAAAAAAGTTGGTCTGACGCTCTGGCCAGTGTAGCTGATAAATATCGATATGGTCGGTTTGCAAACGCTGTAGATTGCTATCTAATGCCTCACGGATAGTTTTTTTATCAAACTTGGTATTGCCATCGCGCAAAAAGTCATTGCGAGAGATTTTACTCGCCAATACCACCTCATTTCGCTTGCCTGTCTTGGCAAACCAGCTACCCATAAAGCGCTCTGTATTACCCTGTTTGTCTTTATCAGGGGGTGACGGATACATCTCAGCGGTATCCCAAAAGTTCACACCTTGGGCAAGGGCATAATCCATTTGTTCATGGGCATCCGGCTCGCTGTTTTGCTGTCCCCAGGTCATGGTGCCTAAGCAAATTTTGGAGACGCTATCGCCCAGTTGTGGCAATGTATCAAATTGCATGCTATTTTCCTTGTGTTTTGCATTATAGTTTTAACCAGCTTAGTGAGGTGATTGTAGCAAACTCATGGTGATAAAGTCGGTTGCAAATTGTAGTAAGTGCGGCAGGTAGCCGCAATAAACAGTCCGCCCAAAACAAGCCTGACAAAATTTTGATTTTTTATGGATTGACATTACAACGCAATAAAAATCAGTTATGATAAAGCGTTTCATTTTAGTTAGAAAAATATTCGAGTGTTGGCGCAGAGTGGGTTCAAAATTTTGCGCTAATGGCAATTTTTATCCTGCATGAATTATTTGATTGTTGGTTAAGCTGCTTGTGGATTGTGTCACTTTATTGATGTCAAAAATATCGGTGTCAAAAATCATTGTAAAAAGGTATTCAAGTTTGGCAAATGTCAATTCATTACGTCCGACAAAACTATGGTGGCTGGTAGGTCTGGTTTTGCTTTGCTTAAGCTTGTTGATTCAGCTACCTGCAGCGTGGTTGCTGCAAAAATTTGCCCCAAACAACCCTTACTTGCAGCAAATATCCGGCAACCTTTGGCAAGGTCAAGCCAATTGGCAAATCAATGCACGCCCCAATACGCCGCTGGCGGGTAGTGTCGATTGGCGCTGGCAGCCGTGGCATTTATTGATGGGCAAACTGGGTCTAGCGGTCGATATCCGCTCTGGTAAAACCGACTTGCAAGGCGTGGTCAAATTCAATAAAACCAGCTGGCAAGCCAATGATTTTAATGGCAAAATCAGCCCTGATACATTGGCGCAGTTGGTCAGTTGGCAATTACCCGACACACCGATTACTATCAAAGAAGTGTCTATTGAAAAAAATAAGCAAGGCTATCAAACCGCCAAAGGCAGCATGAATTGGGCAGGCGGTGATTTGGGGTATCCCACAGGCGGCAAAACCTACCTGATTAAACTCCCCACCATGCAAGGCAACTTAAGCGCAGATAAAGCCAGTGTCCAGCCAGCAGCCAACGCCAATGGTATTAATAATAGCAACAAGGCAGCGCAAGGTAAAAGCTTGCATTTAGCCCTTACTACACCGCAAGCCGAGCGATTAGGGGATTTTTATCTTGACCAAGATAATATGCTCGATGTGTCATTGACCCAGCGGCTGCTCAAAAATATGCCAGCGTACCAAGGCAAAGGGGCTGATGACAGTGTGGTGGTATCCATTCGTCAGCCTTTGACCAGTATGGGTAATTAGAGACGTAGCGATGATAGCAGATATGATAAAAGCCACCCAGCGCACCTCGTTGAGCCGTAAAACAACGACTGGTAAATTTGTGCCGATGGCGGTGGTGGAAAAACTGTATCCTTGGTTGCTATTGGCAGCTATTTTTTGGTTGGTGTGGCAATTAAGCCAAGCGATTTGGCTATTGGTTGCCCCGCCCAAACCCCCCGCACTCACCCCAATCCCCTTGCAGACGAACTTGGTCGCACAATCTGCCAATAGCAATGCATTAGATTTTTTTGCTCAGCCAACTGCCCCGCAAGCGCCGGCAGCGACACCCCCAGATATTAAAGTGGTGGGCGTGACCATTGCCACCCCAGAGAGTCAATCGTATGCAATTTTGACCGCCAATGGTAAAACCTTAAGCTATCGTATCAACGACATGATTGATGGCAGTGGTTATAAATTGGTCAAAGTCGCAGCCGATTTTGTAATAGTGGCAGATGCCAGTGGTCAAACCAGTAAAGTGCCATTTGGGCAACCGTTTTTTCTTGACCAAAGCGAGGCTATCAGAGCCAAAGCGCAAGCCAACGGTGCAGCAGGCGTGGGCAACGGCTCAAATATGGGACAAACCCCCACACCGAGCTTAGGCGGAGCTGCGCCACAAGCGATTGGCGGCGCGCCAGTGGCTACAGGCGACCCCCATGATCGAGAGGATTCTGCGCCCAGTATGGCGACGTCAAATGGTGCCAATACCTCGCCAAGCGGTGCATCGTCAGCCATTGGTGGGGCGATTCAAGGGCTTCAGCAAAATGCATCAGGGTATCTAAGCCAAATGGGTGTGGCAGCGACAGGGCAGGGCTATTTGGTGACCGACGCCATGTCCGCAGGACTAAAAAACCGATTGGGGCTACAAACAGGGGATAAAGTCCTCTCCGTCAATGGACAAAACGTGGGTCAAAACCCAACACAAGATGCCCAGCTACTACGTCAAGTACAACAAGCAGGACAAGCGCAAATCCAAGTTCAGCGCGGCGACCAAGTCGTGACAGTACGCCAGTCATTTTGATAAAAGATAGTAAAAAGTTACAGACGTCATCGCTACGTGAGACACAAGTCGGTGACATGCGTTAAAAATTGATAAGGTAAATTATGAAATACCCAACCATGCTAAAGCCACTATTTTTGAGCACGACACTGGCTATGAGTATCAGTTTGCTTAGCAGTGGTCTGTCAGCTGCGCATGCAGCCACTGGCTATAAAGTGCATTTGCAAGACGCTGATATCAAGGCGTTTATCGACCAAATTGCTACCATCACGCAAAAGAACTTTGTGCTAGACCCACGCATTAATGGCAATGTGACGGTAATTTCAAACAAACCCTTATCCCGTCAAGAAGTGTATGACTTGTTTTTAGCCGTGATGAAAGTCAATGGTATTGTAGCGATTGATCGCGGGCTGACCACAGAGCTGGTCCCTGATACCGTTGCCAAGCAAGCAGGGGTGGACGTGGATTTGCGCGGTAATACCGCAGGTAGCCAAATGGCGACCCGCATCTATTATCTCACCAATACCAATGCCAATGATATCTTAAACGTCATCCGTCCGATGATGCCGCCGTATGCCAATGCCGCTGTGGTGCCAAATGTCAATGCGATTATCCTCTCTGACCGCGCCGACAGCCTCAATCAATACGCAAAATTGATTAGCGATCTTGATAGCAATATGAATGATAAGCTGACCATTATTCCGCTGCGTCATGTGGATGCCAAGCGCATGATGGATTTATTAAGCTCACTGACAGGTACGGGCGGTGGTACAGCGCCAGCTGCTACGGGTCAATCAGGGCAACCTGCTGTGGCATCAACCGGTGGCAGCCTGATCAATATCATTGCCGACCCGATTTCTGATAGGCTGCTCGTCAAAGGTAGTGCCGAGATGACAGCCAAAGTACAGCGAATGGTAGAGCAGTTAGACACCGTACCGACGCAACGTCTCAGTGGTCTTCGCGTGTTTCGTTTAAAATATGCCAGTGCCACCCATATTGCAGAAATGCTACGCGGACTGCTTGCCTATCAATCTATCAATAGCTCAGGTGACCAAACCACCTTGCAAGCAAGCTCAATGTTTCAATCTAGTAGCGATACCAGTAATAATAGCGCAGCGACCACCACCAATACCGCAGTGTCACCGACAGGCTCACCGCTAAATACCTCGTCCACCAGCAACACAACGACTGCGCAAAACAACGGCTATCAAGGTAGACCTTTTAGCATTATCGCTGACCAAACCCAAAACTCCGTCATCGTCAATGCCAACCCAGAGTTAATGGTAGAAATCGAAAACGCTATTAATGAGCTAGATACCCGCCGTGACCAAGTGTTGATTCAAGCAGCAATTATGGAAATCTCAGGCAATGATACCCAACAACTTGGCGTGCAATGGGCAATGGGCAACGCCAACAGCGGCGTAGGGGTGATTAACTTTAATAATATCGGTGCATCCGCAGTAGGTCTGGCATCTGAGATATTAAGCAAAACCCCAGGTACGGCGGCAGCATCGGTGGCAGGCGCGCTGTTGGGGATTGGCAATAGTAAAACCGATAGTAACGGTAATCGTGAGTTTTATGGTGCGATTTTGCAAGCCATCAATAAAACCAACAATGCCAATCTGTTATCCATGCCCTCTATTTTGACGTTGGATAACGAAAAAGCCAATATTTTGGTAGGGCAGAACGTGCCATTTGTGACCGGCTCTTATACCACGGCAAGTAACTCATCAACCACGCCGTTTCAAACCGTGAGCCGTCAGGATGTCGGTATCAATCTTAATGTCATTCCGCATATTGGCGATAATGGTTCAGTGCGACTTGAGATTTCGCAGGAAGTGTCCTCCATTGTCGATGGCACCCTCAATAACGTGAGCGGTGTCGTCACCAACAAGAATTTAATCAAAACCACCATTTTAGCGGATAACCAACAAACCGTGGCATTGGGTGGTTTGATGCGTGATAACAGCACCTATGGTCAGCAAAAAGTCCCAGGATTGGGTGATGCGCCGATTATTGGTAATTTATTTCGCTCAAAAAGCAAAAACTCGGACAAAACCAATCTGATTGTATTTTTACAGCCGACCATTTTGCGAAATGGTAGCGCGGTGGCAAGCGTGACAGAAAAAAGCTTAGACGGTATTCGTACCATGCAACTGGTAATTGACAAAAACGGTACGCTCAAACAAATCCCACTTAATATCAATGCCATGTTCCCCAATACCAACAGGGTGCAAAATGGCATCAAATTGCCAACAGACGACTTGGTTACCCCAGCCGCGCAAAGTTTATCAAACACGCCAAGAGTGTATGCCAATGGTGTCGATATCGTCACGCCGGCGTCATCAAACGTGTCTCGCAAAGGCAGTTCATCGACCACAACTGTCACTCGCCCAGCGAGCAACACCGTCACCCAATCTACCGTTACCCAATCTACCGTTACCCAATCTAAAGCGCAGACAGGGCAGGGCGCAAAGATGGCTCAAACGCCTGTGGTGATTGCGACCCCGCCTGCGGTGCAGACCATCACCGTGACAAATCCCTAAAAATGTCCCATAATGCCAAGCATAATGATACTATTAAATACCCCTTAGGAGTAGGAGACTTGCATGGATAATCAGCAAACTAATGCAGTAAATACGATGAACCTCACCGACAACTCGCAAGGCACTTCATGGCAACTCATTGGACTGTCACCAGCGTTGGCGGATTTAACCATAGATATTGATAAAAGCTTAAGCATCGGGCGTAGCGATAGCAATGATTTGGTATTAGCAACCTCACAAATCTCTCGCCAACACGCCAAGATTAACCGTATTGGTGAGCAGCTGTATGTGCAAGACTTAGGCTCAAGCAATGGTACCTTTATCAATGGTGAGCGTATCGCTACAGACGCCCATGCTTTGCAAGCCACCGATGAACTTGCCTTTGCTGACTTGGTATTTTTGGTAGTAAATGCCCCAGTCGACGCACTGGATGATGATAGTTTTCTCGGTAGTTTACAAGATATTGAGAATTTCACACCCACCACTGACATTCATACCCAAACTGAATCGACTGCATCGGTTGAGCCCATATCACCGAACGCTGCATCCAACGCCTCGCCTGTGATAGATGTCGTTACCACGCAAGATTTTTTACCTAGCGAGCAGATGAGCAACACTCACGTCGAAAAATCCGTACCTTCTACACCGACAACAGTGGATGTAGCAAGCGTTGATAACTCACCATCGCCGCTACTCAATACGCCGGCTCAGACGCCTGTCGTCACTGAGGCAATACCATCACAGCCCGTTGTCCCATCCGTTCAGGTCTCAGCCGTTCAGCCAGCGCAACCATCGCCAGTTAGTACAGTAGAAGCTGATGCAATCAAACCTGCAGCAAAGAAAAACGCCACAGTCGCGATAATAATCGTGGTAATTATTGCGCTGATTATTGCATCCGTGTTGTTGATGTATTAGCGTTTAGGTAGCAAATAAGCGGTGCACAGCGCCTAAAATGGGGATTTGAATCATTAAATTTACGTTTTAGCAAAAAAAATGAAAAAAAACTAAAAAAACGCTTGCAAGATTAAAAATATTTGCTAAAATGCTCACCACTTTCAAGCGATACGCCGGCTTAGCTCAGTTGGTAGAGCAACTGACTTGTAATCAGTAGGTCGCCAGTTCGACTCCGGCAGCCGGCACCATCCTTTAACACATCGTGTTAAGCGTACCTTGAAAGACAACTATGGTGGGGTTCCCGAGCGGTCAAAGGGGACGGACTGTAAATCCGTTGCGAGAGCTTCGAAGGTTCGAATCCTTCCCCCACCACCATTTGCCTGCTATTGTTATCTGAATATTCCCTAATCACGTTAACAGTAAGTCCAGTATGCTTGGGCGGGTCGCATTGCGGGTGTAGTTTAGTGGTAGAACTTCAGCCTTCCAAGCTGATCGTGCGGGTTCGATTCCCGCCACCCGCTCCATTATTCTAAACCAAAGTTTTGCTCATATAGCTCAGAGGTAGAGCACTCCCTTGGTAAGGGAGAGGTCCCGAGTTCAACTCTCGGTATGAGCTCCAGTTTTATAGAAAATACATTGAGATAAACCAAAAAATAGTTGAGGCAGCACAGATGTGTTGCCTTTTGTTTTAGCAATAACAAAAAAGTTTACCCATAAAGATGAAGGCTATGGAAAAAACTTGAAATTTATGTTAAATTTGCTATTTTAGTGACCTAGCAACACTCAAATTGGCAACACCAGCACTGGCAATACAGATACACCAGTTGGTTTATAGCTTTGAGCTAGGGTATTGCTAACAGTTTAACAATGATCAGAGGATTAAATTATGGCAAAGGCCAAGTTTGAACGTACTAAACCACACGTTAAC